>NZ_JAYFUL010000071.1:0-23060 GCF_034928825.1 Arcicella aquatica
TATGAATAAAATTGTATTTTTCAAATAAATCACCTCAATAAACATGAAAAATCCACCCAAAACATGAGTGGATTCTATTATAAATCAATATCGAAAAATAATTTTCAAGGGAAGCCAGGTTTCTGTGGGACTTTAGGATTTAAGACTATAAGACTTTAGGAAATAGTTCAGTCTTCATTTTTATAAGATATAACACGGATGCCACTCACTTCACTAGCGAGAGACTTAAGTCCCTCGCTAGTGAAGTGAGTGGCATCCGTGTTTAACAGCGCTTTCTACTGAATTTCCTTCCTCTCGTCAAACTCCTTTACAAAATTTGGGCTTTCTGTTTTGCCAATCTTGTCCCAAAAGGTGAAGTATAAGCCATAATTGTAACGATAATATTTATGGTGATGACTGTGATGTGTAGCACCAATCATGTATTTGCCCAGTTGGTTGCCAACGATGTTTTTAGGATAAATTTCAATGTCTAAATGGTTAATGGCCGCAGTGATGGTCATGATGGTTAAATGAATCAAGATAGCATAAATATGCATGGGTAGCAAAATTACAATCAATGGCATAATCAGGGCTTCTAAAATACCTTCGATGGGGTGAAAAGAGAAGGCCGTCCAAGCGGATGTAATTTTACTTTCATGATGGACATGATGTACTATTTTGTAAACTTTGGGTTGGTGCATCCAACGATGAACCCAGTAATAGTACGTTTCATGAATAAACATTGATAGTAGAATACTGACAGGAAACCATAGGAGTGGGAAGGCATTAATATCCAGATAAATAGCCGTATGTCCTTGTTGCAAAAGCACGGCTGTAAAAGCTCCGATAACCGAAAAAATCAAGGCGGTGAGTAATGACCAAAATATTTCTTTGCGGAATTGTTCAGGCGGATATTGCTTTTTATTGAGCTTTCTAATTTCCCACGTTTTTGATTTCCAAATATAGAAATAAAGGTGAAAAATACCTGCCAACAAAAAGTAACGAAAAACCACTATGGCAAATATGACAATGCATAGCCACAAAAAAACAATCGGTTCAGCAAAGTTGATATTAAATACGTTTGGTATCATATTGTTTCAACTTTATTGAACCGAAAAATGTTTTAAAAAAGATGCTTTGTAGGCTGTATGCTTTAGGCTGTAAGCGATAGGCTTTATGCTGTATGCTGTCGGTCATCGGCAGTCGGATTAGGGCTTTACGCATTATGCTGTAAGCTATATGCTTTAGGCTGTAAGCTGTCGGTCATCGGCAGTCGGGTAAGAAATTACTAACTCGCTAATTCACAACTCGCTAATTCACAACTCACTAACTCACTAATTCACAACTCAAAACTCACTAACCCACAACTAAAAATACTCCTCACTCAGCACTCGCAACTCAAAACTCCTAAAGTCTTACAATTTCAGCACCGATAGCATTCAAACGCGTATCAATGTTTTGATAACCTCTGTCTATTTGCTCGATGTTTTCAATGATAGAAGTACCTTTTGCCGACATTGCTGCAATCAAAAGAGATACCCCTGCACGAATATCAGGAGAAGTCATTCTGATGCCTCTTAATTGTTGTTGGCGATTTAATCCAACCACAGTAGCACGGTGTGGGTCGCAAAGGATAATCTGTGCACCCATTTCAATCAATTTATCAACGAAGAACAAACGGCTTTCAAACATTTTTTGGTGAATCAATACCGTTCCTTTTGCTTGAATAGCAGTTACTAATACGATACTTAGTAAATCGGGCGTGAAACCCGGCCAAGGATGGTCAGAAACGGTCAGCATAGATCCATCAATGAATGTTTCTAATTCATAATGTTCTTGAGAAGGAACATAAATATCGTCACCTCTTATTTCTAGTTTGATACCAAGCTTTTGGAAAACTAAAGGAATAATACCTAAATCTGGAATAGAACAGTTTTTGATAGTGATTTCTGATTGCGTCATAGCAGCCATACCGATAAACGACCCAATTTCAATCATATCTGGCAACATGGTGTGTTCTGTACCTGTCAATGATTCTACTCCTTCAATCGTTAATAGATTAGACCCTACGCCTGATATTTTGGCGCCCATTCTGTTCAACATTTTACATAGCTGTTGCAAATAAGGCTCGCAGGCAGCATTGTAAATCGTAGTCGTACCTTCTGCCAATACTGCCGCCATTACGATATTGGCTGTGCCCGTCACAGAAGCTTCGTCTAACAACATATAAGCACCTTTCAGTTGCGAGGCATCTACTTCATAAATTCCACCTTCATCTTGGCTATAATTGAATTTTGCACCCAGTTTCATAAAACCATAAAAGTGGGTATCTAAACGACGACGACCAATTTTATCTCCCCCTGGTGAAGGAATTCTGCCTTTTTTGAAACGTGCCAATGTTGGTCCTAACAACATTACAGAACCACGGAGAGCAGCAGCTTTTCTTTTATAGGTTTCTGAATTTAGGTAATCAAGGTTTACTTCTGAGGCATCAAATTTTACCGAAGATTCTGCAATGCGCGTACAACGAACACCCATATCGCCTAGCAGGTCGATTAATTGATTCACATCTCTGATATTCGGTATGTTATGAATCGTTACAGGGTCTTTTGTCAATACTACTGCACACAAAATTTGTAATGCTTCGTTTTTTGCTCCTTGCGGAATAATTTCGCCTTTCATTTGGCGACTACCAGTTACTTTGAATGATGCCATGTTTAAACCTTGTATTGTCTATCTAAAAGTTGAGATAAGTATTTTGGAAGGATAATATTGAAATACCTACATCACAAACTATCTTCTGTTTCTATTATTGCTGTTGTTATTATTATTGTTACGATTATCGTTTCTGCCGTTGTTATTATTACGATTATCGCTTCTACCACCGTTGTTGCGTGGGTCTCCGCTACGATTGCCATCGTTTCTTCCTCCAAAGTTTTGACGACCTCCGCTGTTATTATTACGACCATCATTTCTACCACCATTGTTACTACTAACGTGTGTATTTGGTGGAGTAGGACGGTTGTTGGCATTACGAAGATTGCCCAACGAAGAATGTCCTGAAATAGCATGCACGATAGGAGCAAGGGTATTGTTAGAAATCTCTAAGATATGTCCCCAGATTACCTCATCATCTACTACTTCACGGTTCCAGTTTTGATAGAACGTTTTCATCAAACGCGCGATATGAGCCACCAAAATACGTTTTTCATTATCGTCTGTTTCTGCAATGGCTCTGGCAATCAACAATTCTACATTACGACCATAATAGCGATAACGCAATTGATGCGTATTGTAAGGCACTGTTTTAGGGAGTTTACCTACCGCATCAGGTGATGGCGGAGGGAAAGGACTATCAACATCCAACTTGAACTTAGACATGATGTATAAATCATCCCAAAGTTTGTTGGTATAATCTTGCGTATCGCGCATATTAGGGTGAACCTGACGCATCAATTCAACCAATAAGTATGCATATTTGGTACGCTTCTCTCTATCTTGAACCGTTAGGATATGGTTCACTAATTTCTGGACGTTGGTTCCGTATTCTTTCATGATATAATAAGGACGATTTCGGTATTCGTCGTGAATGGCTCTTGCTAAAAGGCAAAAATAGGAATATTTATTCAATGAATTTCTGAAAGCCTTAAAACTTTCAGCAAGATGAATATTTATAACGAAAGTTTAGGGATAAATATGATAATTCCTACAATTATCGCAAAGATTGAAGCAATCAGCACCGCACCAGCTGCAATATCTTTGGCTTTGCCCGCCAACGGGTTAAAATCAGGAGAGACTAAATCTACTAAGGATTCGATAGCAGTATTAACGGCTTCCAGAATCCAAACTAAGGCAATTGCCAACAAGATCCAAAGCCATTCGTTTGAGGAGAGATGAAAATAAAAACCTGCTGCTACCGCTACGGTAGTAGCCAACAAATGGATACGGGCATTGTTTTCAGTAATAAACATTGAAACTATGCCTTGAATGGCAAAAGACATACTTTTTATAAATTTCCGAAAATCAATCATCTAATAATTATTATTAAGGTTATTGGTCATTCAAATGAATCAAGCTATAAAGCATACAATATGCCAAGCCTATAAAAGTAGCAAATTCAAAAGTTATTAAAATAGCCGTTGGATTGCCAAACGAATGTAAAACATATTTGGCTAATGGCATAGGATGAATGAAAAAATCCCATGAATTAAAGCGCTCAATCCTGCCCAGGAACACCCCATAGCCTGATAAAGCAATCGAAGAAATAGTAAATACCCTGCTTAGTGATTGAGAGAAACAGGCAGTCCATATTTTCTGAATCCAATACAAAGAAAGCAAGCCGCAAATCAAACTTACAAAAGCAAAAGTATAAATCATTATTTGATGATGCCAATATGAACTGCCGTTATTGGTATAAGGATAAAGATGAACCAAATCAGTAATAATATAAGGAGCGTTTGGAAAAAATAGCAACCATAAAATGCTATAAGCCAGTATTTTAATAGGCTGGTTCAAGTTGGACGAAACCAGCTTTTCCATGTAGAGTACAATAAAGACTGGCACCCAAGCAAGAAATAGATTCCAGTTGATACCTATTAAATAGATATTATGGAAAAAGAGAGCTTCAAACAGAAATAAGGCAACGGCCATGCCCGACATTAAGCCGAGGCTAATAAATACTTGTTTTCTCCTAGTAGAGATACTATACGTTTTCATGATTATTTTCTTGGTGTTTAAAAAATAAATGATAATAGCAAAAAATGTTGGCAAGCGAATAGGCAACAACGAATACAAACAAGTCTGTATCAAATAAGGTTGGTTGTACGTCAGGTTCTAATAGCGTTATTTGTGTTAAATAAATTGTAAATGCTAAAGAATAGATAACTGCCACCCCCAAATACGTTTTTAAATTGACTTCCCAAAAGGCTGAGTATATGTACAAGCAAGTCTCAACTAATGAGATTTGTATGATAAGTGAGATGAAATAGATGTAAATATGTATGTAAACTAAGGTTGATAATTCCAGTTTATTTTTGGCACCGAAGAATATGATAAATGCAATTGCTACCCCTAAGCATCCTGCCAACGGTGAAACAATAATCGCCAGTAACCTTCTCATTGACTTATTTGTTTAAAGATTTGATTATCAGCATAATTCCAAGACTGCCATTGTTTTGCCTTGTAATTCGCCTCAAATCGTTTTAATGCGAGTAGAATAAATGCTCTTTGTGAAATAATAGGTGTAGAACTGGTATGATTATCATTTTTTAAATGGGCGTAGTTGTATACGTTAGTATTAAGATTGACTTTGGAGTTACTTAGTAAAGACTTTATCGCTGGTAAGGTATTGTCGCTGAGATTTAATAAATAGGTTACATCCAATTGTTTGGCTGTATGAATATTGTATTGAGCAATGGCATTGTCCCAATTGATAAAACTGCTGATAACCAATAGACTATACGCAAACCATGTATTCGTTCTTAATAAAAACCAAAGGGTTTTTTGATAGTGTACTTTCCAAAAGGTGCTGATGATACCAGCCATAGAAAGTATTAAGAAAACATATACACCAATACGTTTGTAAGTCAGCCCAAACTCAGTGATATACAGTTGATTTTTGAAAATAACGCCTGTTAATAAAATAGTATTCTGCAAAAGCCATAGATAAGAAAGCCTTTGTAACCATTGATTGTTGGCATAGAAATTTTGGTTGGCTCTGAAATAATACAAAATAATGCAAATAGCTAGGAGGGAACTGAAAATGAGGGTGTTTACACCTTGGTGAACATATTCAGAATGATTTACGCCATCGGGTAATGCCTGAGATGAAAAAATGGTAGAAAAATCGACAATGTTGAAAAATAGGATAAGTAAATTCAACATCGTAAGCGAAATAATACCTTTTGTATTTTCCATTTTCAGGATGGTCAATTGAAAATTTCTTTTTACTTTTCTCTTGACTCTGACTAAGACATTTGGTTGAGCAACATCCCATTCGGTGAGGCTTTCACTCAAAAATTGATAGTAAAAACCAAAGCTTAAGAAGATTCCTAATCCTAAGAAGAGGAGGTATTTACCCGAAATAAAGTCTAGTGAAAAATGAAAATAGCTGTGGAAAATAGGATTAGCAGAGGCATATAACAAGTAAAAAACAAACGTGATTAATAAAGGAAATACATAGAAAGTTGCGGATTTACTGATTGAAAAACTACTCTTCTGTTTTGAAGATTGATGAAAAATATATTTATCTAAGCCTGCAAATAATGCTTTAAAAAAGGACATCGCCAATGTGCTAATGCCCTTATACAAGCCTACATATACCGAACTTTGGCTATGATTGCTCAGACCAATCAGTAAAACCAAAGAAAAACCATTGGCAATGATAGCCAGCATAGAATGTTGCCAAATAATCATAAGAGCCGACAGAATACTTCCACTAACGGCTATCAGCCAAGTCTTATTATTTAATAACACAGGACGAACGAAGAGCATCGTGCTAATCACTACAAGTGTAAAAACTAAGAAATTGATGCCAGCTGTTTGTTCATAAAACATATAGCTGAATGTAAGGGAGGTGAGTGCCAGCGAGATTTTTTTAGTATTCATGATGTTTAGGAAAATGGACAGCTTGCCTGTTGAAGCAGACAAGACTGTCCTGCATAGAACTATTAATTTTTATTATTATAAGCACGATACCAGTCTATATTTCGTGTCAGATACATTACAACCGTCAGAATGATTAATAATCCAATACTTCCCAATAGTAAAGAATAATCTTCCAACTGTAATAATGAATAGAAAAAGCCATAGAGTAACGAAAGTATGCCATTGAATATCAGGGTAATGCGTGAATTTTTGAAAATACTTTGCGTGTAAAACGTAATTAAAGTCAGTATCGTTATACATCCGATTAGGTAGGCAATATTGAAAGAAAGGTGTTCTGAAATGGCTAATAATAGCACATAAAAAAGACAAATGGCAAAACCTACCAAAAGATATTGAATAGGGTGCAAGCGTTTTCGATTAAGAATTTCTACGAAGAAAAAGGCGATAAACGTGATGACAATAAACATCAAATTATACTTGGTCGAACGCATCGTTTTTTGATACTCATCCACTGGTAAAAGTAGTTTTACGCCAAATGAACTTTGTAATTCGCCAGTAACTTTTGTAGCTACACCGTCTGAATAATCAACGGTTGTGTGGTTATGAGGATTATTCTCTTGATAGTTTGCGTCAAAGCCGATAAAATTTCCAACTCCTTGTTGAGGATAATTTCTGTTTAGATGCAATTCATTCCAAACAGCTTTAAAGCCTTTTTCAGTTATTTGGCGTTCGTCGGGTAAAGATTCCCCTACGAAACTCGGCGTTCCCCAAGATGATTCAATCGTTACTTTTGTAGTTTTTCCAAATGGGAGAAAGTCAATCTCTTTACTGCCGTTTAGATTAATATGAGCGTCAAAATTAATTGTTTCAGCTGCTAAGTTAATTGGGCAACTAGCCCCAGAAGCAAATAAATCTTTTGATTCAATGCCAGAATTCATTTCTGTATCTATGCCATTGATTTTTAGCTTAATTGCTTCTTTGATTCCTTTCATATCGGTTATTCCAAAAGAGATAAAAGCTTCAGAAAATAAAAATCTTTCTTTCGGAATTTTCAATAATTCTACATTAGGCTTTTTGAAAAAGCCTTGTAAATGGAGTTGAGCATTATAAAGCATCACTACATAAATCCCTCTGTATCTTTTTTCTGGAATCAGTTTCCCCGTAATGTTAAGATGTTCGGGCAAGAAATGAGCGTATGCTATTACCGTTGACTTTTTACCGTTATCATCTTCCTGAATGATGGTGTAGGGAATGGTAATAACTGCCCCACCAATTGTCTGATTACTTCCCCATTTAGAAGTTATTTCTTCCTCAGCTATATCTCTGGTTATTTGTCTTTCATGAATCAAACTTTCCAGCATGGTAGAAGGAATCATCAATAGCAGTATGAGCATGAAGATGGAAAAAAGTTTTAGCATGACTGAGCTTTTTACCCAATTATTAAAGCGTTCAAAAAGTGATAGTTTTTCAGGAGTTTCCATGATAGTATTGGGTGAATTTTAGATTTAAGTTGATTATGTCGAATCTTTATAAATGGTCTGAATATTATCTAACCAAATACATCTGTCACGCCATAGCTGGACAGCGGGTTAATCAGGGCTAAAAGCTGTTAATAAAGCTATGTAAATGAGACTTCCTATGAATATTATTACTGCAATTAAGAAAGTAACCCAAAATGGTATTTTTATAGAAATATCATCAATAAAACATTGAATTACGGCATTACAAATTTCGATAAGAATGAAACTGGTAAAACAACTAAATCCTAATATAAATGATATAATGATGATGACAAACATGATTGTATTTTGCAAATTACTTTGAATTTCAAAGTATAAAGTTTTAAAAAAACGAATGTATACCATTCGTCTGATTTTTTATAGAGAGCCTTTGATTAACGCTTCTAAAGCATTCAGGTGTTCTTGAAAAGCCTGTTTTCCTTCGACAGTTGCCTGAAATGATGTATTGGGTTTCTTGCCAATAAACGCTTTTCTGACATGTATATATTTTTCTTTTTCTAAGGCAGTAATGTGCGAGGCCAAATTACCATCAGTAACGTTGAGCGTCTCTTTAAATTCATTAAAATCTACCCAGTCGTTCACCATCAAGATAGACATCACACCTAACCTTACACGGTTTTCAAAAGATTTATTTATGTTAGAAATAATAGTTTGCATAATGTTCAATCTGATAATTTATAGTAACTCAATTATCAAATCTTCAAATCAAGATTCATATTTACGGTACATCACTATTCCATAAACAATGTGTAGTACGCCAAAACCAATCGCCCAGAATAGTAAGCCAAGCTTCCATTCGTCCAATACGCCACAAATTAAGCCCAAAACGATTTCGATATAACCGAGGTATCGAATATCATCATAAGTATATTTAGAAGCGTTCACAAGGGCTAAACCATAAAATACCAACGTGGCAGCATCTATCAAATGCGGTGCATGTTTTAGTAAAATCAAGGTAAATAAACCACCTGCTACCAAAGGAATAGCCATGTTGGAAAAGAGTCTTTTAGAAGTACTACTCCAAATATTTAATCCTCTGCGTTTAGTACTCCTGATACTGAAATATAATGAAATGCTAAGCGAAAGTGTTAAAACACTGAGCCCGTCAATTACGATATATGTTAACAATGGGGTATTGTCTTGTAAATTCAAGTAGCTAGTAGGATACTCAGACAAAATTCTTTGATAGGCCAAATAAGCACCTATCAAGGCAAATGAGCCTGCGAATACGCCTGATAATCCACTAAAGGAAATAAATCGGCTGGAACGTTCCATCATAGAACGTATTTCAGAGATGTCTTGTAAGTGTTGGTTCATTTTCAAATTACTTTGTATTGCAAAGTACAATCTAAAAAAATAAAATTCCAAATGTTTTTTGAAATTTTATTTGAGAATGTTTTTTTACTCACATTTCCTACGCGTATCAGCCAAAGCAATAATTTTCCAACCGCTTTCGGTTTTGTAAAATTGAAAGGCATCTACGCCGCAATGTTGACGTTTGCCATTTACATACAATTCGTAGGGTGTCCAAGCGGTTGCCATGTTTCCATCTACTCTGATTTCGTAGCTTAATACTCTTTCTTCAATTTGTATATTGGCAGGTAATGAACCAATGTGTTTGATAAAACCATCCGCATTCTCCTCGGTGGTCAAATCCATAAGATTTGTCTTACGATTAATGCCAATCGATTGCATCCTGATAGACGGATGGAAGGTAGCACGAATCATCGTAGAATCATGTTTTTGCATTCCATCAAAAAGTTGAATCACTACAGCCTTCACCGCTTGTTCTTCAGGATTTTGAGCTAGAACAGCAAAAGTGGTACATAAGAGAAAAAACAAAAAGTAAATAGATTTTTTAAACATAGCAGTATCGTTTAGTGACAAAGTGAATGAGTGATTTGAGGATTAATTTACTAAAAATAATCACTAAATCACTCATTCACTCACTCTCAACTATCAAAACTCTGCCGATTTTGGTGTACGTGGGAAAGGAATTACGTCACGGATGTTGGTCATACCTGTTACAAACATCACCAAACGTTCGAACCCAATACCAAAACCAGCGTGTGGTGCTGTACCGAATTTACGTGTTTCTAAATACCACCAAATCGTATCTTCGTGGATGCCTACATCTTTAGTACGTTGTAATAATTTTTCGTAATTATCTTCACGCTGAGAGCCACCGATGATTTCGCCAATACCAGGATAAAGTACGTCCATTGCACGAACAGTCTTACCGTCCTCATCCAGCTTCATATAAAATGCCTTGATGTCTTTTGGATAGTTAGTCAAAATAACTGGTTTCTTGAAATGTTTCTCAACCAAGTAACGCTCGTGTTCAGACTGTAAGTCGATACCCCATTCAACTGGGTATTGGAACTTACCTTCTTTATGACGTTTTGATGATAACAAAATCTGTATGGCTTCTGTATAAGTAAGTTTTACATAGTCGTTATCAACTACAAAACGAAGTTTTTCAATCAAGGCTAATTCCGAACGCTCTTCGGCTTTTTTAGTTTTTTCCTCGTCTTTCAAACGGTTTTCAAGGAAAGCTAAATCGTCTGCACAGTTTTCTAAAGCATAGCTAATGACATACTTTGTGAAATCTTCTGCCAAACGCATATTGTCTTCTAACTCATAGAAAGCTACTTCTGGTTCAATCATCCAGAATTCGGCTAAGTGACGAGTAGTATTCGAGTTTTCAGCACGGAAAGTAGGGCCAAAAGTGTACACCTTCGATAACGCCATTGCTCCTAATTCACCTTCTAACTGTCCTGAAACGGTTAGGTTAGTCTCTTTTCCAAAGAAATCCTCTTTATAATTTACAGTACCGTCTTCATTCAATGGAGGATTCTTAGGGTCGAGGGTAGTAACATGAAACATTTCACCCGCACCTTCAGCATCCGACCCCGTAATGATAGGGGTATGCAAATAGAAGAAACCGTTATCGTTAAAATATTTATGAATAGCAAAAGCCAATGAATGACGAATACGGAGTATTGCAGAAAAAGTATTAGTACGAGGACGCAAGTGAGCGATTTCGCGCAAGAACTCTAAAGAGTGTTTTTTAGGTTGAAGCGGATATTTCTCTGGGTCGGCAGTACCATACACCACAGCAGTTTTTACTTGTAGTTCTACTCTTTGTCCCGAACCTTTAGATTCTATTAATGTACCTGTTACGGCCACGCACGAACCCGTAGTAATTAATTTAAGCGTTTCTTCTTCAATAATACCCGGTTCAGCTACAGCCTGAATATTATGAATTACAGAGCCGTCGTTAATATTAATAAAAATTACGTTTGGTTGTACACGTTTGGTTCTTACCCAACCTTTTACGGTTATTTCTTGGCCAACTTGGGCTTCTGCTAAAATTTGCTTGATTTGCATTGGTATAATTTCGGATTTTTGATTTTTAGCTTGTTTATCAACAAACAAAAAACACTCGTACTATTGATTTACTAGAATTCAAAATTACTTACAATTACCGAATTAGATGGTATTTTTCATAGTTTATAATTTATCATACATTAAATTTTATCATTGAACGTTAAAATGCTAAAGTATTGCTTGATGGTCTGGCTAGTTAATTTTCATGAAAAAAATACGTTTATTGACTTTAAGGAATAAATAGGGCGGATGCTTAGTTTTTGATTATTAATATTTTACATATTTTTACTGGAAATAAATTGAAAATAATAAACAAGGTGTAATTAAATTCAATAAATTTGGCAAGATAGTTGATAAGGCTGTCAATTCTAATTTTCATTAACCATTTTGCCTTGATCGTTTTACGATTTCTAAATCGCATTTAATACTTTATGCAAAAATTAAGTCTTAATCAAAGTCTCCAACAAAGGCTATCTCCACAACAAATCCAGTTTATCAAACTGTTGCAGATACCTACTTTTGAATTATCCGCTCGGATTGAGGAGGAGTTAGAAATTAACCCTGCTTTGGAAGAAGGTGCAGAAGTAGAAGTAAAAGAAGCCGATGAATATGATGACGATTTTGACGATTATGCGGATGAAGAATTTAAAGAATATGATGATAGAGACATTGATGTAGAGTCGTACCTGAGTGATGATTATAATGGCTATAAGATGCAGGGAGATGGCAATTCGGATGATGATGATAAGGATATGCCGATAGCCATGTTGTCCAACCTGAACGATCATTTACTTTCACAATTGGGATATTTGAGGTTAGACGAGCATCAAGAAATAATAGGGCAACAGTTGATAGGCTCTATTGAATCAGACGGGTATATTCGTCGCCCACTACAGGCTATCGTTAACGATTTGGCTTTTACCCAAGGAGTTTATACTACCATTGAAGATATTGAAGTAGTATTAAAACAAATTCAAACCTTCGACCCCGCTGGTATTGGCGCACGAGATTTACAAGAATGTCTTTTATTGCAACTAGACCGAAAAGATATTCACGAACCCTTTGTACAAGATGCCATCAGAATTATAGAGGATAGCTTTGACGAATTTTCAAAGAAGCACTATGACAAGATTCAGAAACGCTTAGATATCAGTGACGATGCCCTGAAACAAACCATCAAACTGATTACCAAGCTGAATCCCAAACCTGGGGCTGCCGAAGAAGATGGTGGCGTAATTCAATACTTGCTTCCTGATTATATCCTGACGAATACCAATGGTAAATTAGAATTGTATCTAAATTCAAAGAATGCCCCTGAGTTGAGGGTGAGCCATTCGTTCCATGAGATGTTGGATACTTATGAGAAAAGCGATAAAAATAACAGGGCCATCAAGGAAACAGTTACTTTTATCAAACAAAAACTAGATTCTGCCAAATGGTTTATTGATGCCATCAAACAAAGACAAAATACGTTGTTGAGAACAATGAAGGCTATTTTGGATTATCAGAATGAGTTTTTTATGACAGGTGATGAAACAAAATTAAAACCCATGATTTTGAAAGACATTGCTACGCAGATTGACATGGATATTTCTACCGTTTCCAGAGTAGCAAGTAGTAAGTCTATTCAAACTGAGTTTGGATTATATCCTTTAAAATACTTTTTTTCAGAGGGTATCGCTACCGATTCTGGCGAAGATGTATCTAGTCGTGAAGTGAAAAATATCTTGAAGGAATTAATTGATAACGAATCTAAAAAGAACCCACTTTCGGATGATAAACTAGAGAAATTCTTGAATGAAAAAGGCTATAACATAGCCCGAAGAACCGTTGCCAAATACAGAGAACAATTAAATATACCTGTGGCTAGGCTTAGGAAGCAGTTATGAGTTAGCTATAGGCAATAGGCTTTAAGCAATAAGCCTATTTAAAAATATGTCTCATAGCTTATAGCTTACTGCCTACAGCTTAAAGCCATTAAAAACAAAAACCACTTGAATACACGTTTTGCCCAAATATTATCAGCATTGTTGCATCCATTAGCTATGCCGACAATTATTTTTGCTGTTCTGTTTTATATTGCACCAGAATCAATTCATAATCTTGAATTATTTAATGGCACTTCAAGAGTAGGCATGATGAGTTTGAAATTGGGACTTTTGTTGCTAATATTTTTACAAACTTTTGTATTGCCGGTGTTTAGTATTTATGCACTATATCGGTTTAAAATCATCAGTGATTTAAAAATGGAAACACTGTCGGATAGGCGAGTGCCTTATTTGGTTACGGTAGCTATTTATACGTTCGTAGCAGTATTTTTTACCTTCAAATTGCATCAGTTTCCCGAAGTATCCCTTATTCTTACCAGCATCGCTTTTTCAATTTCTGCCGTAGCTTTTATTAGTCTTTACTGGAAAATATCAGCCCATGCAGTAGGCATCAGTGGCACCGTAGGAGCTTTGATGGGCATTGCCATTAAATTTGGTACGGTTGCATTATTCTATCCAGTACTAATTGCCATTGTGGTAGCTGGTTTTCTCATGTCAGCTAGATTATACCTGAATGCCCATACACCCGCTCAGATTTTAGCAGGAACTATTTTAGGGATTACTGTTAGCTTGTCGGTAGTCATGTTCTTTATTTAAAATGTTATGCTTGCATAATAACTAAAAAAGCCTCAAATTAGAGTTGGTAAACAAAAAAACAACTCTCATGTATCAGCATCTAATCTATCATATTCAGGATGGTGTTTGCACCATCACGCTCAATCGACCAGAGGTTTATAACGCTCTTAATACAGCCCTCATTCAAGAAATTACTCAAGCCTTTGAAGCAGTGCATACTGACGAATCCGTGCGAGTTGTGGTATTGACGGGCTCGGGCGAAAATGCTTTTTGTGCAGGAGCAGATTTGAAAAGTGGCATGAGCAATGCTACGAGCTTGGGAGATTCCCTTCGGAAAAACTATAATCCTATGATTTTAGCCATCCACAATTTACCCAAGCCTGTAATTTGTCGCCTAAATGGTACGGCAGTAGGAGCAGGCTGTTCGTTGGCATTGGCTTGTGATATCATCATTGCAGCGGACAATGCCAAGATGTCTCAAATTTTTGTGAGTATAGGGTTGATTATGGATGCAGGTTCGTCGTTCTTTTTACCAAAATTGGTTGGTTCACAAAAAGCCTTTGAATTGTGTTCGACAGGTAGGGTAGTGGAGGCACAAGAATGCTTTGAATTAGGATTGGTCAATTCAGTAGTACCCAAAGATGAACTCGACTCAGCAGTACTTAAAATGGCGAAACAATATGCCAATTCAGCCACGATGGCGATAGGTTTAATCAAAAAAGTATTGAATCAATCATCATTTTCTAACTTAGAAGAAATGCTAGAATTGGAGGCCATCCATCAAGATTTGGCTGGACAAACCAAGGATTTTGAGGAGGGTGTGACTGCTTTTTTACAAAAAAGAAAGCCAGTTTTTAAAGGTTTTTAAGATAGGAAACGATGAAGCTGTTTAAACTTTCCGTTTCTGAGGTGAAAGTATTGTATTTTTGAATTGATTTTTTCAAAATTTGTGAAGCATAGCATCGCTACGTTGAGTAAATTTTGGAACAAGCTATGCTAAAAGACTTAGTTTAACCCGAAAGGGAAAGTTTTAACAGCTTCGATTATAATAAAAAAAAGTCGTTAGCATTGCCAACGACTTTTTCAATAACCCTAACCCATAAAAAATCTGTAAAAAACTATACTATACGTAATCAGCCAAATTAAAAATTCACCCAAAATCTATTATTGATTGACGAAGAAATTCGTCAATTTTTGTTTATAATCAACTTAGATATTAAGCATGCAACTCAATGCCAATAGGCTAACACATTGATTTTGCCAAAAGACAATAAGTAATAAACCTAATAGTTTATACCCTAATATGAAGAAAGTGCATTATAGAGAATACAATTCGAATACTATTATCAATTCATTTGGATAAATGTTTTGATGTCATATTAATTCTAGTACAAGATGTAAAACATTTTCATTAAAAACAAGTTAAATGCGGATTTTTTTTGATTTAATGCGAAAATATACTTTAAGTATATTGAGAGTCTTAAGCGTGTAATGCTATATGATTTATCTTTTATCATTAGGGAGGGTCACAAGTCCTATCGATTACCTACATCTTTTATAATTATTGATAAAATTGGTTTGAATAGGCTTAAATCGCCTTTCAAACCGAACTTTGGTCGTCTCTTGTCATAGCCTGACTACGTGAATTTCTTATCCCTAGCGAGGGACTTAAGTCCCTCGCTAGGGATAAGAATCTTGATTATCAATTACTTATATGATTATGGGTAATTAGTAGGACTTAAGTCCCTCCCTAATGATTTATGAAATCTTTCCTTATATTTTAACCCAATTTCATTGTTTCTGGATTCCAAATGACGGGTTTTCCTATCTCAGCACTTTTATTACAAGCCAAGGCAGGGGCGGCCGCCCTTAATCCAAAAGTAGCATCTTCCCAGACTGCTTTGCCTGTTCGAACAGATTCGAAGAAATTGATAAAATGATCAAGCCTAGAATCATATCCATCCACTGCCTTAAAGGTAATCTCTTTGCCATATTGCCATTTTGTATCTTCGTCAGCATATAGGGCTTTGTAAGCTTTCATAGATTCGTCTTGCTGGGCTTGCGAGAAAGTAAATAGCGAATCATATCCACCAATTTCAGGAGCTTTAGGTCTTTTGAAATTCTTTACCTTCATGCCACTCCATGATAATTCTATTACGCCTTCTGTGCCAATCAAACGGGTAGGCGAGCCACCACTACCACCATCGGCTAAGTTTACTCGGGTAAAAAACTGAAACGAAGGATTGGTACTCGTAGCAGGATAATTCATCAAAGCCGTTACAATATCGTAGGCATCTCTACCATCTTTCCAAAGGTTCAAGTCGCCCAAGGCAAATATTTTATTAGGTCCCGTAGATCCCGTAATTGTATGCAAATTGGTTAACAAATGCACAAATAAGTCTCCAGCTACACCCGTTCCATAGTCTTTGTAGTTTCTCCAACGGAAAAACCTTTTGGCATCAAAAGGCATTTTGGGTGCATCGCCAACATAAGTATCCCAGTCAACTGTTTGGGTAGAAGCATCCGTTGGAATAGTATATTGCCAAGCACCATTGGCAGAAGTACGGTCGTTTGTGGCTTCTACATACACCAATTCGCCAATAATGCCCGACTCATAGATTTTTTTAGCTTCCGCGGTAACAGTGCTACTTGCCACCTGTGAACCTACTTGAAAAACTTTTCCTGTTTTTTTCTGTGCCTCAATTACCGCCTTTCCTTCTTCAATATGATGTACCATTGGTTTTTCACAGTAAACATGTTTGCCTGCGTGCATGGCATCAATCGAAATTTTATCATGCCAATGGTCGGATGTACAAATCAATACCGCATCTATGTCTTTTCTATTGAGGATTTCACGGTAGTCTTTAGTCGTGAAAATATCTTTTCCCCACTTTTCTTTGGCTCTTTCCAATCGTCCAGTGTACAAGTCACAAACAGCCACTAGCTCTACACCAGGCACTTTCAAGGCAGTATCAGCATCGTAATGCCCAATAATACCAGACCCAATCAAAGCGATTCTGACAGTGTCATTCGCACTGATTTTGGCGGTTGATTCCAAGGTGAAAGTTTTGCCATAAGCATCACTCAGGGTTGTACCGCCAATAAGCATTGCCGAGGTTCCACTGATTTTTCTAATAAAATCTCTTCTTGAATGTGACATATTAAATTGGATGTTTGATTGATAAGTAGTAAACGGTCCGCCGTCGCGGTAGTAAATAGTGATTGGTGAATAGTCCGCCGTCGCAATAGTATTTCAAATTCCTAATTATCAATTATTTACGATAAAAGAAAACGTTACTTAAATTGTATTAATTACTTAGTGCATTTTTAATGCGGGGAATTTCGTTAAATAAATTACTACTTTATTTGAACAAATGTGTGTTACTTTATCCTGATACATTCATTTGGCATTTCAGCCATTTGGCGGTATCTTGCATGAGATAATGTACAACTAACAAGATGAACGGAAACCTTAAAGATGGACTAAACCTACTCTCGAAACTTACGCCAAAGCGCATTTGGAATGGTTTAAAAGTGGCTACTAGTTTTTATAATTCTAAACTTTTGGGAAGACCAACGCAATGGGGAATGCCCATTAGTATTTCTTTTGAACCTACTACTTCTTGCAACTTGCGTTGTCCCGAATGCCCAAGTGGACTGCGTTCTTTTACCAGACCCACAGGAATGCTTGAGGGCGATTTATTCAAAAGAACCCTTGACGAACTAGAAAGTACGTTACTTTATTTAATCTTTTATTTTCAAGGCGAACCATACCTACATCCACAATTTTTGGATTTAGTGGGTTATGCGGCTAAAAAAGGAGTTTATACAGCCACCTCGACCAACGCGCATTATTTAACAGATGCCAATGCTAAAAAAACGGTGGAATCGGGTTTAGATAGATTGATTATTTCGATTGATGGTACGAGTCAAGAAACCTATGAGCAATACCGAGTAGGAGGGAAGTTATCGAAGGTAATAGAAGGAACTAAGCATATTGTTAAGTGGAAAAAGGAGCTAAAGTCTAGTACACCTCACATTGTTTTTCAGTTTTTGGTTGTACGGCCTAACGAACACCAAATTGATGAAGTAAAGCAATTGGCTAAAGAGTTAGGCGTGGATGAAGTAGGTTTAAAAACTGCCCAGATTTATGATTATGAAAATGGTTCTGACCTGATTCCGACAATCGACAAGTATGCACGCTATAAAAAACAAAGCGACGGAAGCTATGCCATCAAGAATGAATTAATAAATCATTGCTGGAAAATGTGGCATTCGTGCGTAATTACTTGGGACGGGTTAGTAGTACCTTGTTGTTTTGATAAAGATGCACACCACCGTTTGGGCGATATGAAAACCCAGACTTTTACTGAACTATGGCATGGAAAATCATATCATCAGTTTAGACAAACGTTGATTCGCTCTCGTTCGGAAATAGAAATGTGTAAAAACTGTACGGAAGGTACGCAGGTTTGGGCGTAGGGAGCTTTCGGTTATCGGTCTTCGGCTTTCGGTAACTGTGTTCTGGCACAACTAGCGCAAGTATCAAGCAAAGCGTTACTTGTGCTTATTTTTTAATTCAGTTTGAAACTGAATTAGACAACGCATCCAAGACTCAGTCTTGAACGAGTAGGGGAAAGTGAAATTATACATACAAAATAGCGATGTTTTGCGAATCTTCATCCCTAACGAGGGAATTAATTCACGCGTTAGTCGGGATGTTAGCTTGCTACATCCTCGATCTTATTAAATAAGGATTTCTAATCCTCCACACGCCAAGCGAAAGCTTATGGTTTATAAAACCACAGTTACTGTAGTCCAGCATCTTAGATGCGGACTAACGGAATATTACATGATGAATTTAAAATACAAGTTATTGCACAGCAATCGAGTAAGCTTTATACTTTTATTAAAATTGAGAGTGATTTATGAAAAGGGAAAATTCAATTTTGTTAGACACAAATATTTCATCAAATATTTGTGTCCAAAATAAAAATATATACTATATCATAAATCATCACCTTCAATCCATAGATTTTAGTGGGGTTGTAAATAAGACTACACAGATAGAAATTGTAGGTAGAAATATAGTCTTTTGGAATCATTATTTTAAAATAGATGGTAATAGATTTTTGTTTAATTTAAAGGAGAGTAAACTTGAAGAGATAATATTGTCTGAATACGAGGATTTTTATATTGCTGAATTTATAGATGATAATTTATGTAGAGGGATTCCTAAAAATGATTTCGAAAGCTTCTTTTTTTTTAGATTTGATGATAAAAAAATTGTTACTAGATTTCATTTCTCTAAGCTAAATAGATGTTTTTTTATCAAAAACATTAGTGCCTTATATATTGAATATCAAATTAAATCTGGGAAAATAATAGAAAGTCTTAACTACCTCACAGGTGAAACCCTTTGGGAACGCAGTTTTAAAGAATTAGGCATCGACAATTTATATAATTTTATTGGGGATATTGATAATATTCTGGTTTGTGCTTGTGGAAAAACAATCTTGGGGCTTGATAAAAATACTGGAGAGGAATTATGGCGAGTAAATCATTATATAGAATTAGGATACTCAATACTTAACCAAATAACTGGCTGTGTTTATTTGTTTTATGGTTGGAGTGGTCCAGAAAACAACTTTAGTGAAACTAATAATATCACATTCCTAGAAATTGAGGCTCAAACAGGCAAAGTATTGTATGATAATAGCATTTTTAAACATCCAAACTATTTAGAACTGAATGGACTAAGACATTACGAAGGCACTGGAGATTATCCTCGATTTTATAATGCTTTGCAATGGAAACACAAAATCTATTTCCTCATCAATTCATGGCATAGTGCAATGGCCAAGATTATGGAGTTTGATACTGTCAATAAACGTATTTCACATTTAACGGAACAATCTTATGAGGCAAATTCTAATAATGGCTGGTTTGTAGCTGAAGGAAAGCTATTTATACAATCCAGAATATCGCAACAAATAGAAAGTGAAGAAAATCCAGACCCATTATATTGGAGCAAGATATACAGCAAGTCGCAATTTGATGGAGAACACATGCACTATCAGCATTTCGCTATTAGTAAAGAGTCCTATTTAACAATTTTTGATTTAGAAGATAATTAATATGCACACACGATAGCGATGTTTTGCTAATCTTCATCCCTAACGAGGGAATTAATTCCCTCGTTAGGGATGAAGATTAGGATTTTATCAATTGCACATCGGCATACTAATGGAATATTCGGGGAAAGGTATCAATATAATTTAACCTTAAAACGATACATTCCTTGAAAGTATTCTTTCATTTTAATTACTTCACCACTTTTTTCGGAAAGATAAAAAAGGGCATAATAATGAGGATGAGTAGCATCTGTATGCTTTAATATCCAACAATTTGTCTTTGTATCAATATTGACTGTTATGACTTCTTTCCCTATTACTTCATATAAGTGATAAGCTGGAATGGGGCTGTTGGCATCCATGAACGAAATCAGAAATTGTTGCCCAATTTTTTTAATAGGAAGTAAAGGATAAGTCTCCAAATCTAGCTCCCAGTTTAAAATAGGGATATTTAGCGTGATTTTTGGGTTTTTAAGGACTTTATTATTTGCTACAGTGTCTGATGCTATCATCTCTTTTCCAACAAAATCATACGCTATGATACCTCTTTTTCCATAATTAGCTTTGTGAAAAATAGGCTTCAGCGTTGCTCTTTCACAGATGTTAATCACATTAGCTATAACAGTATCTTTATTAATCCATTTCCAGCCAAATTCTACTACAGGTTTATGATTAAGGGTCGAAAAATGAGTGTTTCTTTCCCAAATGTCGCCAACTCCTTTTCGTACGAAATTACTGTCTGTGAAATAAACCAAATAAGTAGCTTTATCTTCTTGCAACCGCTTGAGGTTGAGTTTGCTGTTGGTGGCAGTAATAGTGTCAATTTGTCCCAAGCTTTTCATGTTACTCAACAATAAGACCAAGAATAAAAATATGATATGTTTCATGATAATAAATAAAAATTAGAAATTGATTGTAATAACTTTACAAATCTGTTTAGGATAAGAAAAGACAACAAACTTATTCAACCGATTACGCTTTTATTTTAACCAATGCGATTTGCGTCTATTTGTAGTATTTGGTTGAATAAATGATGTCATTGGTTGAAAAAACCATCTTCTAAACCAATATCTAGTTTATTTTTATACTATGTTGATAGGTATTAAACATTATAACGATTGGGTATGGCACGTAATCGGTTGGTCGTTGGTTTTTATGCTTAGTCTTTTAGGTGCCCTATCCAGAGATGGCTTCACAGAATCACTGACGTTTACTTTACTAGCTTTATTTTTTTATATTTTAATTGTGTACTCTAATGTATATGTATTCATTCCGTGGCTATACTTCAAGCAAGGAATATTCATTTATACCTTGGCTTGTTTACTCTGGCTGGTATTGCTTACATTTTTGCGAGCACAAGTGTCTGGATGGGTTTATACCTATTTTTTTTCGGGAAAATCACAACCCATTTTACTTAAACAATACAGTACTGTGTTGATTGGTAACTTGTTTATTTTCTTATTTAGCTTTGTGCTACTGCTAATTTTGCGTTATCGTTTGGTTTCTCAAACAGCCACCATGCTTAAAATGGAAAACCAGAAAGCCGCATTAGATTTATTACAGTCGAGAGTGCAACCTCATTTTTTGTTTAATACGCTGAATAATATTTACTTCGAGGCCGTCAAAGAATCGCCACTTACAGCACAACTAATCGAAAAGCTATCTGACATGATGCGGTATTTTACCGAAGAAAGTCACCAAGAAAAAGTATTACTGAGTAAAGAATTACAATTTATCGACCATTATATTGATTTGGAACTCATTAGGATGCGTTATCCTCCTTCGATACAATTTACTCGTTCGGTCTCCGAAAATACCATGATTCCCCCCATGCTATTGATTACTTTTATTGAAAATATTTTCAAACATGGTATTGACAAAACTTCTCCCCAAAATGAAGTTTTTATATCGCTAAGGCAAGAAGGGCAACAATTGATTTTCATAACTCAAAATAGTTTACCAGCCATTTCTGTTATACAAAAATCGGGTTCTGGTTTGTCCAATCTTGAACGCCGCTTAGCATTAATATACTCATCTAATTTTGAGTTATCTATAAAAAAGACAACAAGTAATTTTACAGCCACTTTAGTGATACCATTATGACAAACATACGTTGCCTTATTGTGGATGATGAACCTGCTGCCATAGGTTTGATTGAAATGTATGTTCAACAAGCAACTAATTGGCAACTAGTAGGAAAATGTTATCATGCACTTGAAGTAATTTCATTGTTGAAACAACAAGAAGTAGATGTTATTTTTTTAGATATCAATATGCCAGGTTTAACAGGTATGGAATTAGCACAATTTTTGCCCAAAAATATAAAAATTGTGTTTGTAACTGCCTATGCAGAACATGCTATGGAGAGTTTTGAGTTTGCTACGATTGACTATATGTTGAAGCCATTAACCCTGCAAAGATTTTTAAAGTGTGCTGAAAAGATTAATAATGAATTTATAAAAAATAATGATTTGTTGAAGAAACTAGGTGATGAAGAAATTCACCAAGAATACTTTTTTGTGAAATCTGGAAAGCTTATCGAAAAAATTGCCATTAACGATATTTTGTATTTCGAAGGAGAAAAAGAGTATGTAAAATTAGTGACACCCCATCGACCAGTGTTGTTATATCGTAGAATGAAACGTTTAGAACAACAACTTCCCTTGAATTTTTTCAGGGTGCACCTTTCATTAAACAGAATTAGTTAAAAATGTTTATACTCTGTGCGAGAGTTTGTAGCTTGCGTGATGAATTATTTAGAGTTATCCCACAATGACAAACTTTTTTTATCACTAACAAGCCTTCAT
>NZ_JAYFUL010000072.1:0-22357 GCF_034928825.1 Arcicella aquatica
TGGGGTTGATAGGACTGGTGTTCACCTCTTCCCATCTCGAACAGAGAAGTTAAGCCCAGTTCCGTTGATGATACTGCAATCACATGCGGGAAAGTAAATAAACCCCAAAAATATTAGAAAATAGCCATCAGAAATGATGGCTATTTCTGTTTTAAGGACTTGAAGACTGTAAGACTGAAGGATTAAAAGACTATAAGAAACAAGATAAAAGACACAAGACTAGGTAAGTACAGGGGCATATTGCATATGCCCTTTTGGGAAGAAGAACAAAAAATAGCAGAGCCACTTCTTATTTATGGTGTGGCTCTGCTATTTTCACTTAAGGGCTGACTTAAGTAAGCCCCTAAATGAAAAAGACTTAAAAACTATAAGATGATAATCATCCTAAAGTCTTTAAGTCCTATATCTTTTAGTCATACAATCCTAAATCCTTAAGTCTTACAGTCATTTAGTCCTGCAGTCCTCAAAAAACACCTACGAGAACAAATCAATAATATCATCCTGCGATAGCTTTTTCAAGAAACCATCTTCGGTGCTAATAATATCCTTAGCAATGTCTCGTTTTTTATCTTGAAGCAATAATATTTTCTCTTCAATGGTGTCTTTACAAATCATTCTGTAAGCAAATACACTCTTCTTCTGGCCAATTCTGTGCGTTCTATCGATGGCTTGTTGTTCTACGGCAGGGTTCCACCAAGGGTCTACAAGATAAACATAATCTGCTTCAGTAAGGTTAATACCAACGCCACCCGCTTTCAAACTCATCAAAAATACTCGGCAAGTTTCATCATCTTGGAAATGATTCACTCTATCTGCTCTGTCAGTAGTCTTTCCATCCAAATATTCGTACTTGATATTATGCTTTTCAAGATGTTGTTTAATTAAATCCAACATTTTTAAGAATTGACTAAAAATCAAAATCTTATGATTTCCAGCATTCTCTTCAATCTCACGAATGATTTCCTCTAGCTTGGCTGAATTAGTATCATATTCAGTATCATCGTTTAATAGTGCTGGGCTATCACATATTTGACGAAGCTTCAACAAACCTTCAAGAATCAAAAACGCAGCCTTTTCTCTACCATCAACAGACATTTTATCAACCAATTTCTGGCGATAAATCTCACGGAAGGTATCATATACTTTTCGCTGTTTCTTGTCCATTTCACAGTAAATAATACTTTCTGTTTTTTCAGGTAAATCTTTCGCTACTTCCTCCTTTGTTCTTTTGAGCATAAAAGGATACACAATTTTACGTAACTGTGAGGCCTTCTCTTTGTCTTGGTTTTTATCGATAGGATTTGAAAACTCAGCCTTGAAAAACTCACCACTACCTAATAACCCTGGATTGATAAACTCCATTTGAGAGTATAAATCAAACGTGTTATTTTCTACAGGTGTACCTGTCATCACTAAACGATTACGAGATTTTAGTAATTTAACCGCTTTAGAAATCAAGGAGTCTGGATTCTTGATAGCTTGCGATTCATCAAGAATAATATAATTGAAATCAAACTCACGGAAAAGCTCAATATCCGAACGCACCATTCCGTAAGTCGTTAAAATAATGTCATATTCTCGCCAGTGGTCGTTGATTTTTTGTCGAGTTCCCCCGCGATGAACAAACAGTTTTAAATCTGGACAGAATTTTTGTGCTTCAGCTTGCCAGTTGAAAATCAATGTTGTTGGCAAGACTACTAAATTCACACCTTGTGGGTTACGATTCTGTTGTTCTTGAAGAAAAGTAAGCATTTGAAGCGTTTTACCAAGACCCATATCATCGGCAAGGATTCCACCCCAAGAAAATTCATCCAAGAAATTTAACCATTTAAAACCTTCTACTTGATAGTCGCGTAGTTGAGCATTGATGTTTTTAGGTAACTCAATCTCTGCCATTTCTTTGAAATTGAGCAGTTTTTGTTTTTTCTCATACAATTCCTGCTCAAACTCAAAGCTATCGATGTCTTTACTCAATTCATCAATCAACGAAAAGTGCATTTTCGAAAGCTGTAGCTGATCACCTTTTACTTTTCCTAGCTTCAATACACTTTCATATCGCTTTAACCATTCTTCTGGTAGCATTCCTAAAGAACCGTCTTTTAATTCAACGTAGTTTTGTTTTTTCAAAACAGCTTTTTGAATTTCCTTGATACCAATCACTTGGTCACCAAACTGTACCTCTATTTTCATATCAAACCAGTCGATACCTGACCCTGCTTTGATATTAAACTCTGCTTTGTGTGGATTATACCTAAATTTCTTTAAATCTTTAAAACCCAAAATCGTAATATCATGGGCTTTCATGGCTTCGAAAAACTTATAAAGCCAGCCATCTTTCAACACATTATTGAAGGAAAGAAAGAAGAAAGGATATTGACTTTGATTTTCAAAAGTAGGGTGCTGTTCCTTGATAAGATTATAGTAGTTTTTCTCAGCTACATAGTTTCTATGCAGAATAGTTATTTTTTCATTCTCAAAATTTATCTTATTTGTTTTTTGATCATGAGAAAACTCTACCCCGTTTTCATATTCATACATAGGTACAAAAAGCAAATTACCATCGTCTTCTTTAAGGTAGATTTTTATTTGCTGATAATTCACATATTGATTTTCAATTTCCTGATTGATTTGTAAATCAACGGTGAATTTGTCAGCAAGAGGCAACACAAAGTCTTGAAAGAAACCACCAAAATTAGATTTCTTTACCTTGAGTACACCATTCTTTGGAAGATAACTTAATAAGTTAGCTACTTCAGGATTCGCCAATTTATACAAAACATTGCCGATACTACGCACCCAATAACTATTGGGATTGACTAAAGATGCAAGCTTCGTTTTTTTCTGATTGATGGTAGTAAAACCTTCTAATACAATAAAATCGTCTTCTTCTGACAATGTAAAGGAGGGGAATATACGTTCTCTACCAATTTTTATTTCTTCCACATCAACATGACTGCTCACAAAAGATGTTTTACTAGTATGAACTTGTTTGTCGGCTAATAGATTAAAAATTCTATCAAGCTTCTTATTAATATATTCTTCTACAATCGGTAAATCGTTAGCAGATACTTCATCACGATTCAGATAATCATAGAAATAAGGCAAGCGTAAATCTTTTTTCTTACCAAAAGCTTTCAGTCCGTCATCCTTAATGCTATTAATTAAGCCTATTACTTGGCTATCAGCATCGGTCAATACTGGAAAACTTTCAAAGTCACTATCTTTTAGCGAACGGATATAGGCCATTTTGCCATTTGCCCCTGCTTTATAGGAATAGGTATCAATCGCTACATCGTTTACAAACTCTATTCCCTTGAAACGAAGTACATATAAAATTTGTCGAAGCTCTCTATCAACATCATCGTTGTTGATTAAATAAGAGTTTTCAGGCGTACGGAAAATACGGTTATTGATATTTCTCCAGTTCTGAAATTGACTGATTTTTTGAATACTTTGGTCGATACGAACTAACTGAACAGAGCCATCTGCTTTTACTTTAAAATCAAATTTATCTTGTAAATCGTCTTCTAAAGTAAAGCCATATTCTGATAATAGTTTGTTTTTTTCTACGGTATAATCACGCATTCTATCGAATGGATTATTCGGACCATAAGTATCACGGATAGCAATCAATGCACCAATTTTATGAATACATAATTGGTTTTCGATATCTTGCGCACAAGAACAAGAGGTAGCTACTTCGCTATTGAAACGGAGTTTCTCAAATTTTAAATGAAAAATCTCTTTTTTATATTCTACATCTACAATGGCGATGCCATCAATTGCAGAAATAATTTGTACATTTTGAACACTAGCCCTATTTTTCCAATCATCTAAACTAGAATGACTTTTCAATGACCAATCGTCGAAAGTACTAATTCTGATAATGTGGTATGATGTAGGATATGTTTTCTTTAAAGGAAGTGCTTGTATAACGGTTGGTTTGCGGGTAAGCAAATCTTGTTCTAAAAATAATAAGGCTGCTACTCTGTGTTTACAAATCCCACCCCAGTCGTAGGCGCAAGAACAACTTGAGCTTACAATGGCTGTGTTCCAATTGCGAATATGAACGGTATAAAATTTTGAACTAGAATCACTTTTTACTTTAATGGTAGCTTCGCCTTTATCAGTGTAGGATATTTTTTCAAATGTAGTACCCCCTTTTTGATAAATAATCTTACCACGAGAAACACTTTGCGGTAAGGCATTTGATTTGAGGTATTTTCTTAATTTTTCTGCAAGGATTATTGACATTTTTCTGAATGCTTTGTTTGAAATCGGCTAATCCGCAAAGATACAGATAAAAGAAGTGGAAAAGTTAATTAAAAGAGAAAAGGTCAATAATTTACTTTTCATAGAAATTTATTAATTTAGGCAACTATACCTTAAGTCGCTATAGATGAACAACTTCTCTACATTCCCTTTTGTCCGCTTTACAATTGCCTTGATTTTTGGCGTTGTGATTTACAATTTTTTTACTCCTTTGAATATCAAGCTTATTTTTGGGCTTTGGCTCTTGCTGATATTAGTTTATGTGGCCTTATATCTTTACAGGCAACAAATTAAAAACCATCTACTTACAGGTATTTGTGGATTAACCACCTTAGTTTTCACGGGTTACCTGCTTGCATTTCATTCAACCGAAAATAATTATCCACAGCATTATTCACACTATGTTTCAAGGCTTAGTCATTATGAAGTAATTGTGGATAACTTGGTCGAAGAGAAAGAAAATTCATGGAAAGCTATCGCTGAGGTTCGTTCGGTGGTTATCGATAATCGTATATTATCAACTTCTGGAAAAATACTCCTCTATTTTGATAATCAAAATGTGGAAAAACCAAAGTACGGAGACATCTTTTTGATTAAAGGAACACCCCAAGCGATTTCAGCACCTAGAAATCCAGAAGAGTTCGACTATCGTCAATACATGGCTTGGCAAAATATAGGTTTTCAACAATATTGCCGTGCGTCAATGATTGAAAAAGTAGGACATTCGGAACAAAATATCATAAAGGCCTTAGCCATTAAAACCAATTTATTGGCTGATTCTATTTTAACCACCTTTGTAGAAGGTAAAGAGCAATATGGTGTAGCGAATGCCATGATTTTAGGTCAGCGAGATGATATCGATAGCAATTTAATGCAAGCCTATTCTGCTACGGGTGCAGTACACGTATTATCTGTTTCAGGTTTGCATGTAGGTATAATTTATGGTGTTTTGGTTTTTTTACTTAGCTTTTTAAAGAAATGGGGCAAAAATGGAAAACTTCTTATATTAGGTATCACTTTAATTACGCTATGGTTTTATGCTTTCATTGCAGGGTTGTCGTCGCCAGTACTACGCTCTACCTTTATGTTTTCCGTGATTTTAGTTGCCAGAACTTTTCAAAGGAAAGATAATGCTTATAATACTGTAGCTTTCTCAGCTTTCTGTTTGTTGTTGATAAATCCGATTTTTTTATTTAATGTAGGTTTTCAATTATCGTATTTAGCTGTTTTTGGGATGATTTATTTTCAGCCAAAATTTAGTCCTTTTATAGTAATCGATAAAACTGAAAGTTGGCTACATTGGCTTGGTTTTCATCTTTGGCAAATAAGCACCGTAGCCATTGCAGCACAGATTGCGACTTTCCCAATTGCTATTTATTATTTCCACCAATTTCCTAATTATTTTCTGTTGGCTAATCCGTTAGTAATCTTACTTTCTTCATTCGTGCTGATAGCTGGGCTATTCTTTGTGTTTTTTGCAGCATTGTTATTAGTCTTTCACCAACAGGAAATTATCTATGTTTTAGGTCAAGGTTTTAAGTTTTTGATTTTAGCATTGAATAAAACAGTATTATGGTTTGAAAGCCTACCTTATGCCATTACTAAGTTTTTGTGGATTTCACAGTGGGAAATGTACTTATTATATGCGCTTATTTTTGCCCTGATAGTTTTGTGGAAAACACAGTTGTTTAAGTGGGTTCGTATCAGTAGCCTAATCGTTTGCTTATTAATAGTGTTTATTATCAGTAAAAATATGAGACAACGCAGTCAAGATTTTTTAATAATTCATGCTATTCCAAAACATAGTGCTTTTTCTGTCATTAAAGGCAAAAAAGCAATAATATTGGCAGACAAATCACTTTTAGAAAGTAGAAAAGACATTAGTTTTAGGTTGAATAACCTTTGGGCGAAATGTGGAGTAGTGGATACAACGAAAGTAAACTTAATGGACAATCAGTACTTAAAAGATTTTGACATGATTTCCCAAAGCAAAGATTCAATAACAATATTAGCTTGGCACGACAAGACCTTTTTATGGATAGGTAAAAATTTAAAAAAGAAAGACTTTGATGCCCAAAATCAGTTTTTTGATTATGTGATTCTTGCCAACAAATCTGTACTTGATTTGAATCAGTTGGTGGATAAAGTGCAATTCAAGTGTTTAATCATTGATGCTTCTTATACAGATTGGTATGCAGATAAGCTGAGTAATCAAGCAAAACAATTAGGAATAACTTATCATAATTTGCGAAAAAATAATGCGTATCAAATAGGTGTTGGTGATTAATACGACAAAGTATTAAGTAAACTATTACCACTCATCAAACTAAATTTCCAAAATACACCTTAATCACTTAATTTAGACACCTTAAAATTCTAATAATTTAAAGTCATCATGCTAAAAACTCAAACAAAACTTTCTCTGATTGCTTTGTCATGTTTTGCTTTTACAGTAAATGCACAAGACAAAAAAGGAGATACCAAAGCCCCAGTGGCCGCCACGACAGCACCAACTCCTAAACCAGCAGAAGCACCTAAGCCTGGTCCTAAGCCTTATAAGGAGGTAATTACC
Source organism: Arcicella aquatica (assembly GCF_034928825.1). Taxonomy (NCBI): domain Bacteria; kingdom Pseudomonadati; phylum Bacteroidota; class Cytophagia; order Cytophagales; family Flectobacillaceae; genus Arcicella; species Arcicella aquatica. The sequence goes on from NZ_JAYFUL010000072.1 coordinate 6,845, forward strand.
GATAAAGCAAAAACTTCAAAAGGGCTTTTTACGGTTCACAAAATTGAGGATAAATATTTCTTCGAAATTCCAGACTCATTGATGGGAAAAGAAATCATGAGTATTACGCGTCTTGCTAAAACAGCAACGATTCCTGGTACTTATGGTGGTGAAATGTTGAACCGTCAGGTAATTCGTTTCGAGAAAGCACCAGAAAATAAAATTTTCCTTCGTGCTGTTCAGTACATTAACGTTTCTGCTGATTCTACAGCACCACTTTACAAAGCTGTTAAGAACTCTAACGTAGAGCCAATCGCTCAGGCTTTTGATTTAAAAGCTATCAAAAAAGATTCTGTAAGCAAAACGAGTGCTTCGGTAATTGAAGTAACAGATTTTTTTAAAGGAGATAATCAGATATTTTCGTTGCCTCCTTATGCAAAAACAACGTATAAGTTTACATCAATAGCTCCTGATCGTTCTTATATACAGTCAATCAAATCGTATCCAATCAATACAGAAATCAGGACAGTTAAAACATTTAATGCTATTCCGCCAATGCCAGGTGGAGCACCAAGTCCAATTCCTACGGTAAATATCCCAGCCGCAGCGGCTACTGGAGCAGTTACGATAGAATTGAATACGTCGATGATTTTGTTGCCAAGTACACCAATGAAAAAACGTTATTTCGATAACAGAGTTGGATACTTCGCTACTGGATATACCGTGTTTGATGATAATTCACAACGTACAGAGGACCAAACTTTTGCAGTTCGTTGGAGATTAGAGCCTAAAAATGCAGAAGATGCTGCTAAGCAAAAAAGAGGAGAATTGATTGAGCCTAAAAAACCAATTGTATATTATATCGACCCAGCAACACCTGAAAAATGGCGTAAATATTTGAAGCTAGGTGTTGATGATTGGCAAAAAGCTTTTGAAGCGGCTGGTTGGAAAAATGCTATCCGTGGAGAAATCTTGACAGATAAAGATACAACGATTAGCCTAGAAGATGCTCGTTATTCTGCGATTCGCTATTTCGCTTCTGATATCGAGAATGCTTATGGCCCTAACGTAAATGACCCACGTTCTGGAGAAATCCTAGAAAGCCATATTGGTTGGTACCATAACGTAATGAAGTTATTGAAAAAATGGTATATGACTCAAGCTGCGGCAGTTGACCCACGTGCAAGAAAAAATAAGTTTGATGATGAGTTAATGGGTGATTTGATTCGTTTTGTATCATCACACGAAGTGGGTCATACTATCGGTTTACGTCATAATTATGGTTCAAGCAGTACTGTACCTGTTGAGAAACTTCGTGACCCGAAATGGATTGCAGAACATGGACATACGCCATCAATCATGGACTATGCTCGTTTCAACTATGTAGCACAGCCAGAAGACGGTGTGAAAGACTTGTATCCACGCATTGGTGAATATGATATTTGGGCTATCAAGTGGGCATACCAAGCATTAGACGGTGAAACACCTGAGGAAGACCAAAAAACACTTAATAAACAATATATTCAAGAGTTTGCTAAAAACCCAAGAATTTGGTTCGGAACAGAAATGAACCCTTACGACCCTCGTACTCAAAGTGAATGTTTGGGCGATGATAATATGTTGGCAAGTGAGTATGGTATCAAAAACTTGAAAAGAATTGTACCAAACTTAACAGAATGGACGAAAGAAGAAGCACAGGATTATGATATGTTATCAGAGGCTTATAACGAAATTGTTACGCAGTATCGTCGTTATATTGGTCATGTTAGCAAAAACGTTGGTGGTGTTTACGAAACGCCAAAAACGATGGATCAGCAAGGAGCAGTTTATGAACCAACGCCTAAGGCTGTTCAGAAAAGTGCTGTTTTATGGTTAAACCGTCAGGTTTTTGATACGCCATCTTGGTTATTAGATGATAAAATTATTACAAAAATTCGTCCAGACTATGGTGTTGATGCTATCAGCCGTATTCAAGAAGCTACTTTGAATAATTTATTTACTTCAGACCGACTACAACGTTTGGTTGAAATGAATGCTAAGACCCCAGCGAGCTATGGCTTAGATGAATTCTTTACAGATGTTCGTTCGTCTATTTGGTCTGAAGCACGTACACACAAAGTAACAGATGCTACACGCAGAAACTTACAAAAAGTGTATGTTGAAAAAATGATTAGCATCTTAAATGGCACTGCTGTAGGTGGTTCGGGAGGGTTTAGTTTCAGAGGAACTGTTGTTCCTGCTGCGGTTGATCCTCGTAAAACAGATATTACTTCGGTAACGCGTGGACATTTATTGGCATTGAAAAGTGAGTTGAAAGCAGCGTTGCCTTTAACAACCGACAAAATGACAAAATACCATTTTGAAGATGTATTATTCAGAATAGAAAAAGGACTAGATCCTAAATAACAATAGACCATTTGTCTTGATAATGAAATCCTGCCAGTACTGGCAGGATTTTTTTGTTATCTTTAAATATTAAATAATTAAGCAGATGGATTTCGGTAAACTACCTATACAAGAAATAGATAAAGTAAATTTCACCTTTCAGACAGACAATACTTTCAATGAAAAAGTATTGGGCAATATGCCTGTCAGAAAACCTATTGTACACGTTGGCTGTCCGGTTTGGTCAAACAAAGATTGGAATGGGAAAATCTACCCCCACTCAGCCAAAACGGCTGACTATTTGTCGCTTTATTCCAGACAATTTAATACGATTGAACTGAACGTTACTCATTATCAAATTCCAAGTGAAGAAACGATTGAGCGATGGAAAGAAGAAACTGCAGACAACTTTACCTTCTGCACAAAGTTTCCACAAATTATTTCGCACGATAAAATGCTTCAAAAGGCAGAGAGTTTAACAGAGGCTTTTTGTAGGAAGATATTAGATTTGGATGAAAAATTGGGAATGCCATTTTTACAATTAGCACCCTATTTTACGCCAAAACAATTTTATGCATTAGAAAAATATCTTAAAGATTTACCTGCTGAATTGAGAATAGCGGTAGAGTTTCGTCATGAGGATTGGTTTAACAATGAAAAAATCTGGCAAGAAGCTTTGTCATTGTTAAATCACTACGGACATGGGACTGTTATAACGGATGTAGCAGGAAGGAGGGATGTAGTACATCAGAGTTTATCAAACAAAATAGCAACTATCCGTTGGGTTGGTAATGAACATTCTTCCGACCGCCAGCGAGTAGATGAATGGATACAAAAACTAAAAATGTGGTTTCATCAGGGTTTAGAAGAAGCCTATATTTTTGTACATATTTGCGAAAGTACATTTGCTCCAGAATTAGCGCTGTATTGGATTCAGCAATTAAATAAGCATTGTGGTTTAACCTTAAAAGAGCCAAAGTTCTTACCAAAAGTGGAACAGATGAGTTTGTTTTAGCTGTGAGCTATGAGCTATCAGCTATGAGCTTTTTTTGTTTTAACTCAACCATTATTTAAAATTAAAAACTTATAGCTGATAGCTCAAAGCTCACAGCTAAAGAAAATTTTATCCTATTTCACACTAAATACCAAATCTTTAGGAAGTAAATTTCAAAATAATAACTATTTTTGCATCATGATTTTCAAAGGCACACATCATTACCATCATGTAATTTCCTAAACAGGGAAGGCTGATGAGTATTGTGCCAATAGCAACGACACAAGTATTCGATATAAATAGAAGCCTGATTCCTGAAAAGAGTCAGGCTTTTTCATGCAAAACGCTGAGTTTAAATGAGTAATAGCAGCGATTTACCCTTAATTCTGAAAAATGAAAACAGTAATAATCAAATACAATGCAGGGAATGTTCAGTCGGTAATGTATGCCTTGGATAGGATAGGTGTAAATTATCTTTGGACAGATGATGAGGATGAAATCCGTTCGGCTGATAAAGTGATTTTTCCGGGTGTAGGCGAGGCAAGTACTGCGATGGCTTATCTGCGTGAAAAAGGATTGGATAAGGTTATCCCTTCATTGAAACAACCTGTATTGGGTACTTGTGTGGGGATGCAATTGATGTGTCGTTATTCAGAGGAAAACGATACTACCTGCATGGGAATTTTTGATATTGATGTAAAACGTTTTGATGCTACATCCTTCAAAGTACCTCATGTTGGTTGGAATAATATTTACAATCTTAAAAGCGAGCTGACCGATGGCTTAAAAGAAAGTGCTTTTATGTATTTTGTGCATAGCTATTATGCTGAAATCAGTCAATATACTGTGGCAGAATGTGATTATGTTCAGCCTTTTTCAGCAATGCTCCATAAAGATAATTTCTACGCCGCCCAATTCCACACTGAAATCAGCGGTAAGGAGGGGCAGAGGATTATTGAGAATTTTTTGAAGGTATAGGTTTGGGACTGTAGGACTTTAGGATTTTGGGACTTTAAGACTAGAGGACTTTAGGTTTTGGAATTGTTGAATTATAAGACTGTAAAGCCTTGAAGACTTTAAGTTTAGAAATTCTAAGATTAAAGGAATTTTTAAAGAAATAGATTTTACACTGATTTATATTTAATAATCTACATGAGAGGACATAATTTTAGAGAACTCAACGTTTGGAAACAGGCTGTAGTCTTTGTTACTGAGATATACATTTTAACTAGAACTTTTCCGCAAGAAGAAATATATGGCTTGACTTCTCAGATTAGAAGAGCTGCTATCTCTATACCATCAAATATTGCCGAAGGTTCTGGAAGAAGTTCGAAAGACTTTACTCGATTTTTGGATATGAGTCTCTCTTCAGCTTATGAAGTAGAAACGCAGTTAATGATTGCGCAAAATTTAGCATATATTTCAACAGACGATTTTCAACGAATGATTGAAATCTTGAAAAGTATAGAAAATCAATTACACGGTTTGTCAAAATATTTAAATAAATGATTTTTTAAAGACTAGAGGACTTTAAGACTAAAAGACTATAAGAGTTTAATTATCTTCTAGTCCTAAAGTCTCAAAATCCTAAAGTCTTAAAGTCTAAGAAAAAATGATCCAAATAATACCAGCCATAGATTTAATTGATGGGAAGTGTGTCCGTCTTACGCAGGGCGATTATGCTCAGAAGAAAATCTATAATGAAAACCCATTAGAAGTTGCCAAGTCGTTCGAAGATGCTGGCATTCAGCGTTTGCACCTAGTTGATTTAGACGGAGCCAAACAAAAACGTATCGTTAATCACAAAGTGTTAGAACTGTTGGCGACCAAAACCAGTTTGCATATTGATTTTGGTGGAGGTGTACAATCTGATGAAATGATTGAAATTGCCTTTAACTCAGGAGCGAAGCAAGTAACAGGCGGAAGTGTAGCCGTAAAGAATCCTACTTTATTTGAAGGATGGTTACAGAGCTACGGTGGCGAAAAGATTATTTTAGGGGCTGATGCTCGCAATGAAAAAATTGCTATTTCAGGTTGGGAAGAAGCTACCACCACTTCTGTTTATGACTTTGTAGGAAACTATATAGAAAAAGGAGCAAAATATGCTATCTCGACAGATGTAGCTAAAGACGGATTATTAGAAGGACCAAGTTTTGAATTATATAAAAATTTGCAAGACCAATTTCCTAGCCTACACATTATTGCTAGTGGAGGCGTTTCGGTAATGGATGATATTTTGAAATTAGACGAAATGAATATTTTCGGAGTAATTGTTGGTAAAGCAATTTATGAAGGAAGAATCAGCTTAAAACAGATTGCAGCATTGCATAAATAGCTGTAAGCTTTGAGATGTCAGTTTTCGGAATTTTCTTTATTTTTTTAAGAAGAAAATATTTTTTACCCGCAGATTTTCGCAGAAAAAATACGCTGATGTCGCTGATAATATAAGTTCCTAATGTCCTTTAGTCTTAAAGTCTTAAAATAAAAAAAAGGCTCAAAGCTCATTGCTCAAAGCCGATAGCTATAACAATGCTTACAAAAAGAATAATACCTTGTCTTGATATAAAAGATGGTCGTACGGTAAAAGGCACAAACTTTGTAAACCTGCGCGATGCTGGAGACCCCGTAGAGTTAGGGGCAATTTATGCGGAACAAGGAGCAGACGAATTAGTATTTTTGGATATTACTGCTACGGTGGACAATCGAAAAACATTAATAGATTTAGTAAGAAACGTAGCTCGTAATGTAAATATTCCTTTTACTGTTGGAGGAGGCATTTCATCTATCGAAGACGTGTCTGCACTGCTCAATGCTGGGGCTGATAAAGTATCTATTAACTCCTCGGCTGTGCGTAGACCAGAACTAATTGACGAATTAGCTTTGCAGTTTGGCTCGCAATGTATTATCGTAGCGATTGATACACGCTTTGTTGAAACGGATAAAGGTATTAAAGAACATATAGTACATACGCATGGCGGAAGAAAACCAACAGAATACCGGACTTTAAATTGGGCGAAAGAAGTAGAAAACCGTGGTGCAGGAGAAATCTTATTGACATCAATGGATACGGATGGTACCAAAGCAGGTTTTGCCAATGAATTAACGGCAACTATCTCGGGTAATTCTTCAATTCCTATTATTGCCTCAGGTGGGGCAGGTACTATGGAACATTTTAATGAAGTGTTTACTATCGGTAAAGCTGATGCTGGATTAGCCGCTAGTATTTTCCATTTCAAAGAAATTGATATTATTGCATTAAAAGAATACTTGAGAGATAAAGGTATTTCGATGAGATTATAATGAAATGATGTTGATTATTTATTAAAATTCAAGAGAGAGTAACTGAGGTTGTTTTAATTCTTTTAGGAATTAGGATTGCTATTATTTCAAGAAAATAACCATAAAGAACCAAATTGGTTTGAAAAAAATGAAAGTAGACTTTGAAAAACAGGGTGGACTAATCCCTGCTGTCATACAAGATGCAAAGACAGAAAAAGTATTAATGCTTGGTTACATGAATCAAGAGGCTTTGGAAAAAACAGAGCGTGAAGGAATAGTAACTTTTTTTAGCCGTTCTAAACAACGTTTATGGACTAAGGGTGAAACTTCTGATAATTTTTTACATGTTGTAGAAATTCTAAAAGATTGCGACGAAGATACTTTATTGATTAAGGTAAACCCCGCAGGTCCTACGTGCCATACAGGAGCTGACACTTGTTGGGGTGAAAAAAATGAACCAGGACAAGCAGGATGGTTGAATCACCTAAAGGCTGTCATCCGTGACCGCAAAAATAATCCTTCAGAGAAGTCTTATACTGCAAGTTTATTCGAAAAAGGCACAAATAAGATTGCTCAGAAAGTAGGAGAGGAAGCAGTAGAATTGGTGATTGAAGCGATGGATAATAACGATGAGTTGTTCAAAGGGGAGGCTGCGGACTTATTATTTCATTATTTAGTCCTATTAGAGCAAAGAGGACTTGACTTTGATGAAATTATTGATGTACTTCGCTCAAGACATTCAAGATAAATGAATATTTAAAAACAAATTAAATTGTAAAATGATAAACTTCATTATCAAGTATTTAGTCCTTGCCATTGTCATTATGTTTAGTACTAGATATATAAATGGAATTTTTATTGATGGTTTTCAGACTTCCTTTTTAGTTGTATTAGCGATGGGTTTTGCCAATACCTTTGTGAAGCCTATTTTAAAACTTATCAGTTTCCCAATTACTATTCTTTCATTGGGTTTGTTCTTGTTAGTTATCAATGTAATAGTAGTATATATAGTAGATTATTTTATTGATGGATTTTCGGTAAGAGGTTTTATTCCTCCTTTGATTTTTAGTCTTGTTTTATCAATTACCTCTACAATTTTAGGATGGTTTTTTGATAAAGATTAATATCATATAAGTATTTTATATTACCCAAAGTATGCTATAACCATTTGTTTTCCAATTATATATAATTTTTTATATATAATTGGAAAACATCAAAAAAATATTTAAATTTGTGCGTTCAAATCTTATCATAAGTTAATAAACTAGATAAACGATAGACTTTAATTTTCATGCCTTGAATAATAAGTGTTATTGGTTTGTTTGTTCAGAAAAGTACCCTGAGAATTAATAGAAATTAGCCTGTTTTTTAAAATTATAAAATTCCTAAGTAGACAATTATGAAAACTTTTACACTATTGGGATTAGTCCTTTTATTAGGGATTAATAGTGCCCGAGCACAAAAAAGTACCATCTCTTCAGCTCCTTTTTCAGAAAAAGATAAAAATCTTATCGCTAGTGTTTTAGAAACACATGTAAGTCTTGCCAACAAAAAAGACAGAGATAATCAGTCTTATTTTGAAAATATGACACTTGATTTAGACTCAACCTATTACGAAGTTGAAACGCTTGCAAAATTCTCAGAAAAGAATGATGAACTAAATAAATTTATCTCTCAAAACTTAGTTCGTCCAAGTGATTATAAAGGAGAAACTGTATTAGTGAGATTTAAAGTAGAGCGTTTTGGAGAAATTAGTAAAATTCACGTCTTGGATACAGGTATTTCTCCCACATTGAGTGCTGAGGTAATCAAACTAGTCAAAAAAATGCACAATTGGATTCCTGCTCAAATACATGGAACATCCGTTGCTTCGTTTTATGTTTTGCCGATAAAGTTTTAAATTATTCTTCGGGCATTCCTCTTTGAAAATTTACTTCTGTAGCCATGCCCATAGCACTGAACCTCACGGCCATCATTTGTGCAGTAGATTTCTTTTTGATGTCATCACAGTGGTTGCCGGGTTCTAAGAAATAAATATAGTATTCTTGGCTACGGTCTGCTAATTGTTGAATATCAGGTTTGCCTAGATAATCATCAATATCATTAGAGCTTACGCCTTTTATTTCGTCTTTTAAAGATTTTAGTTTTTCAACCATTTTCAATCTGTCGCCTTTACAACCACCACGATCAGCACGCCATTTTTCAAGATCCAAACCATCAAGTTTGGGCTGTTTGGTACAGGCAATGCAACTAACAAATAGTAATATTATATAAATTGAATGTTTCATGTTTTTGGAAAATCAGTTTAACTTAAAAATTTAATACAATCTAATCACCAGCCCAATTATAAAAAGTGTAATACCAATTAATTAATTATCGAAACTTTATGGCAAGCATGTTTTTAAAGTTTCGATAATTTCTCACCAGCCTTCTCTAGTGTTTCATCATCTTTCGCAAAACAGAATCGTAGTATTTTAAAATCATTTTTTTTATGGTAAAATACAGAAACTGGAATACTAGCCACACCAATTTCTTTGGTGAGCCTAATCGCTAATTCATAATCGTTTTCATCCGTAATTCTTTCATAATTTACACATTGAAAGAAACTGCCCTTAGCAGGTGTAAAGGTAAAGCGAGAATCTTTAATACAAGCTAAAAACTTATCACGCTTTTCTTGATAGAACGATGGAATTGAAAGATAGTTTTGAGGGTCTTGTAAAAAATCAGCCAAAGCATATTGAATAGGGGTTACCGTAGAGAACGTTAGCCATTGATGTACTTTCCTGAATTCTTCGCTCAATTGTTTAGGAGCTAAACAATAGCCAACTTTCCAGCCAGTAACATGAAATGTTTTCCCAAAAGAGCCACAAATAAAACTTCTTTCTTTTAAAATTGGGTGACGAAGCAAAGACCAATGAGCAAGACCATCGAAAATAATGTGTTCGTATACTTCATCTCCAATCAGGAAAATATTAGTGTCTTTAATGATTTCAGCTAAACTATTTAAATCTTCTTGTGAAAGAACAGTCCCTGTAGGATTATGAGGCGTGTTTAGGATAATTAATTTCGTTCGTTCATTAATCTTTCCTTTTACAATATTCCAATCAATCTTATAGTCATTTTCTGGAGTCAAGGTCACGTACACAGGAACGCCACCATTTAAAGTAACAGCAGGGGCATAGGAATCATAACAAGGCTCGAGCAAGATAACTTCATCGCCATGATGAACAACTGCTGTTATGGCAGCATACAATGCCTCTGTAGCACCACACACTACGGTTACTTCACTATCTGGGTGATAGTGAACTTGGTACAAATCGCTTACTTTCTGTGCAATTACTTCACGGAGTGCCTGAATACCCGCCATCGGGGCATATTGATTCATCCCTTTTTTAAGGTAATGATTAACTAACTCTGTTAATATAGGAGAACAATCAAAATTAGGAAAACCTTGTGATAAGTTCAACGCTCCGTGTTCGGAAGCTAATTTGGACATTACTGTGAAAATAGTAGTACCTGTATTGGGTTGTTTAGAAATCAAATTCATTTTTACTTGATGCTTTCGGGATTCGGCTTTCGGATGTCAGATTTTAATAACTGCATGCTTAGAATTAATAAATTAATTAATAATATCTTCTCCCTTAATTCACTAACTCACAATTCACTCACTCATTCACAATTACCTAAAACCACTCTAAGCAACCATTTTCAACTAAGCCTTTAATATTGAGGGAATCATCAAAGATAATCATGTTGGCTTGATAACCATTTTTGATATGTCCTAAAGAATGGTCTAGTGCTAACACTTCTGCGGGATACGTAGAAGCCATCCTGAGGGCTTCTTGTAATGGAATATTTACTTTTTCAACACAGTTGATGACTGCTTGAATCATCGTTAAAGCAGAGCCTGAAAGCGTTCCTTTAGTATCGGTATAATGCGTACCTGCGTGAATAAATTTATAATCGCCAGAAACATCATTCGTTACTGCATCAGTAATGATAAACAGTCTTTTGCCCATTATTTTTTTAGAGATTTTCACACTAGCAAAATCAACATGAATGCCATCAGGAATAATACTTGCCCAAGCATCAGAATCATAAGTAGCACCTACTAAGCCAGGTTCACGCCCTTGAAAAGCCGACATAGCATTAAATAAATGGGTTACTCTTTTAATTCCCTTGTTGAAAGCATATTTCGCTTGCTGATAAGTAGCGGAGCTATGACCAGCCGCAATTTTAATATCGCTTTGTAAGAGTAAGTCTAATTGTGTATCTGTAAACTCTTCAGGTGCGATGGTCATGTAAGTAGGCAAACCCACGCAAGCCTCAATAATGGTTTTCAGTTCTTCGTCTGTGGGCTTTCTGATAAATTCAGCCACATGTGCACCTCTTTTAGGAAAGCTAAAAAACGGGCCTTCTAAATGTAAACCTGCCAATCCTTGTCCACCGTTTTTGAGATAGCTTTTAGCTACCGCTATCGATTCAAGTATTTTATCAAGCGGTGTTGACGAAAGCGTTATCTGAAAATGCGTAGTGCCAGATTTACGAATTTCCAGATAAGTATTATGAATAGTTTCCTCCGTTGTTTTTGAATTATACAAACTTCCACCACCGCCATAAATCTGAATATCTATTAAAGCAGGAGCAATATTGAAGCCTTTTAAATCAATAAGTTGAATTTCAGGAAAGAGATTGTCTAAATCTTCAATGTCTTCTTCGTCCAATATTCTTGCAATCTTATTAGCTTCTATCACTAATATTTTATTGTTAAGAATTTCTTCAGAAGTAAATATCTGGCAATTTTTTAAAGCGTACATAATGGGTAAATTGAAATATGCTAAATTAAATACTTACGATTTCTAAGGTGATTTTCCAAACCCCTTTTGCTTCCTGACGCCACATTCTTAAATAACTTCCTGAGCTGCCTTTTCCCGATACTGTTCCGTAAACACACACTAAATCGCCCGATGCTGAGGCAATCGCCTTTAAGCCAGTATAGATAAGTTTTTTATCATAGCTTTTTTTCAGAAAAGCTCCAGCAGCGTCTTTCCCAATAATTGGCAGTTGGCTATTTCTATAAATCCTAACATTTTGAGATAAATGAGGCTCAAAGGGATTGAGAGCCGTCTTAGCATTTTTCCAAAAGAAATGATCCTGCATAAAAACAAAACGTTCGGCTAAGGTAGCAGGATTTTTTAAATCGGCAGGTTTAAAAACAGGATAATTCTTGATGATTTGCGTGCTTTTACTAGCATTATCTGCATGACCTACGCCAATGTCAACGGCAACTTTCCATGTATCATCGCTTTGTTTTTTCCACAAAGTAACGAAGGTACCAAAACCAAAAGCTTTTCCGTCTGCTGTTTTATCATGAATTTGCCAATTCCCTGCAGTATAACCTAAATCGGCAGCACCTGAAATTTCTGCGAAATTAGGCTGCCAAGTTAAAACCTGCTGAAAATCCTGATTCTGCCATTTTTCTAGTCCATTTACGGGCATCCCTTTCTCAAAAACAATGGCATCTTTCCCCAAAAAGGATAAAAAAGCATTTTTTGTGCCTTTATCGATAGATGTTTGTGCAAAGGCTTTTTCGCTTTCTATCATTTTCTGTAGCGCCTCTTCTTGCTTAACATCTTGCGAGAAGGTGGCTAAGGGAAAACCCAAAGCCACAGTTAAGAACAATTGTTTAAAGTACATATCTTATAATTTAGGATGCTTCAAATGGAAGTCTGTGGCATCTTGATAAATTTTTGCTACTTGTAATAATTTACCTTCGCCAAATAGTTTACCCATAAATGTAATGCTAGTAGGGCGACCTTCCGCACGAAAACCATTAGGTAATACTACACATGGGTGACCAGTAAGATTCGTCATTGTCAAATTTCTACTAGCGAAAGCTGGTGATAAGTAAACGTCAATTCCTTTCAGCCTATTGTTGAATTCTTGAATCAATAAAGTTCTATGACGATTCGCCTGTAAATATTCAACCGCAGGGACGAGTCGGGCTGCTCTAAAAGAAGTTGGCCAAGCATTTTTAACTTGACGAACCATTAAATCATCTTTACCAGAACGTGTCAGCTCATCGAAAGCTGCTGCTGCTTCCACAGTCAACAAAAAACTAATGTCGCTGGATGGTAGGTTTGGCAATTCTAAAGGAATTAATTCTGCTCCCAATTTTTTCATCATGACCAAGGTAAGGGAATCTTGCGTCTTATTTGGATATTTCCCTTCAAAATCTTTTTTCAAGTACGCTATTTTAATGCCTTTCAAGTCTTTTTTGTTACCATCAAACTGAAACGGAGCATCTATCACACTTTGGTCTTGGTCGTCTTTTCCGTAGATGGCATTAAATACGATGGCACAGTCTTCAACGGTTCTACAGATTGGTCCAAGTTTGTCCATACTCCAACTTAACGCCATCGCACCCGTGCGAGGTACGCGACCGAAAGTAGGACGTAAACCTGTATCACCACATTCGGAAGAAGGAGAAACAATAGACCCTAACGTTTCTGAACCAATGGCAAAAGGCAATAACCCCGCTGACACTGATGAAGCCGAACCTGCCGAAGAGCCAGAAGAACCACGCTTTAAGTCCCAAGGGTTTTTAGTAGTACCACCAAACCAAACATCGCCCATGGCTAATTCCCCTAACGTTAGTTTGGCACATAAAACTGCTCCAGCTTTCTCTAAACGTTGAATCACGGTTGCGTCGTAATCCAAGACTTGGTCTTTGTAGGGTACAGAACCCCACGTGGTTTTATAACCCTTTTTTGCTAATAAATCTTTTGCTCCGTACGGAATGCCGTGTAACAAACCTTTGTATTTCCCAGCAGCTATTTCAGCATCTGCTTGTGAAGCCTGTTTCAAGGCTAATTCTTCCGTAAGGGTAACTACACACGCTAACTTGAGGTCATACTTTTTCAGCCGTTCTAAAAAGAATTTGGTCAACTCTAATGAAGTAATTTGTTTACTTTGAATCAAAGCAGCCAATTGTCTGACAGAGTAAAAAGCTAACTCATTTTTGTCTTTTGGCAAAGTGATTTTTACAATATTAGACGCTTTGAAATAGGAAGCACCTTTTTCAAACTCGAATCCTTGGGGTAATGGATTAAAAACTAGGGCAGGAGCCACTTCATTTTTTAGTTCAACCTTTCTGTTTTCTTCAAAATTTTTGCGAGTAGTAGTAAGTTTAGCAAGCATTGAATCTGCTTCTGGCTGAGTAAACTCTAAACCAATAATTTTTTCGGCCTTTTTGACGATGTCAATCGTGATGGCTTCATTTTCAAGTGATTTAGTAATAAATGCTCCCAAAGCCATACTTCCGAGACAAAGGGATGAAATCAATAAAGTTTTTTTCATGAAATATTATTTTGTGGGATGAAGTGAGGAAAACAGCATAAGCTAAAGTTCTTAATGATGTTTTTATAAAATTACGCTATAAACGAAATCTTTGTTTATTATCTTTGGGAAAAATTGGTAATTCAAAATCCTAAAATTTATGTATGAAATTTTTCAGTTAATCCATAAGACACTTTTCTTTGTCGTAGTCATTCTTGGGCTAATCGTTTTAGTGCGCGCAGCGATGGGACTCACATCAAAAAGTGAATTCACAGACACAGACCGTAAGTTGGGTCTTTTCTTCCTTATCTCGAACCATACTCAACTATTAATTGGTTTAGTATTGTATTTGTTCTTGAGTCCGTTTGGTATCAAAGCATTTACAGACTTTGGTTCAGAAGTAATGAAAATTGCTGAATACCGTAAAATTGCTGTTGAACATATCTTCACAAACATCATTGCTATTGCTTTGATTACAGTAGGGTATTCTAAGAATAAACGTGCGACTGCTTCAATCGTTCGCCATAAAAATGCATTGATTTTCTTTGGCTTAGGGTTGATTTTATTATTGAGTCGTATTCCTTGGGATAAGCTTTAGTATTGGCTATCGGCAGTCAGCTATCGGCTTTCAGAAATTGATTATCTGATAGCTGAAATCCGATGGCTAAAAGCCAAAATCAATAAATTCTTATATTTCTAATAGATTTTTTGTTAAAAACGCAGACTTATCAGAAAGTCTGCGTTTTTTTGTGAAAAATCTGAATACTATTTCATTAGATAAAAAAATAAAACTAATTGTGCAAAAAAATAACAAAATAGTTATATTGTATCGTAGTTTTAGCTTTGAACCAAATCATCCTGATTTTCAAAGCCGTTTTGTTATCTATTGACTAAATTTATAAGTGATGAAGAAATGTATTTTTTTAGACCGTGATGGCGTATTGAACATAGACCGTGTTGATTATGTGTACCGACTTGAGGATTTGATTATTCCTGATGGCGCCATTGAAGCATTGAAAAGATTTAAAGAAGCAGGCTACTTATTAATTGTTATTACCAATCAATCAGGAATTGCCAAAGGAATTTATACGCGAGAGGATGTATGGAAATGTCATAACTATTTTCAAGAGCAATGTGGGAACCTGTTAGATGATATTTACTTTAGCCCCCATCATGAAAAATTTAACTCGGCATCATTGACGCGTAAGCCAGATTCATTAATGATAGAAAAAGCGATTGCTAAATATAAAATAGATAGAGATTCCTCTTGGATGATTGGCGATGCTCATCGTGATATTAAAGCAGGGAAAAAAGCAGGTGTAAAAACGATACATTTAACGGAAAAACCAGAAGAATCGTTATCAGAGCTAACAACGAGTAATTTGTTAACAGCAAGTGAATTGGTTTTACAATAAAAACAAAGAGGCTGTCCCAAAAGGATAGCCTCTTTTTAATGGTCAATTTTATAGAACGCTATAATTTTCCATTCCTAATTTTCTAAAGTCGAATTTGAAGAATTCTAAATATTTTAAGAGACT
>NZ_JAYFUL010000073.1:0-21731 GCF_034928825.1 Arcicella aquatica
ATGATTCACTAAAAATACGTCGTTGACGAATTTTTAAACTTGTACTTTTTTTAGAATCTGATTTCGATTTGCTCATAAATAAGTTGAAATTTATGTCAACCTATTTTAGGCAAGCACAATGTTCAACAATTTACAATTCACCAATCACATCATAAGATGCAAAGCACCGATTAAAGGTTGCACTAGTTAGGAAAAGAAATTTTACCCATAGATACAGATGGAATTCCTTTTCTAGTACCAAAGTCAGATTCCCCGCCTGCTACGGTCTCATTGGCTAAAATAGCGAAGAGTACAGCTTCTTTTGCATCGCCTGAAATGCCTAAATCGTCTGTTTTAAAGAAATTAGCAGGAATCAATTCTTTTAGCCATTGTACTAATAAGGGATTGTGCATTCCTCCGCCAGAGAGATAGATATTGAAATTTGCTAAAGATTGTGATCCGACAGCCCAATGAATGGCTTCAGAGATAGTTTCAGCACTAAAACGGGTAAGGGTAGCCAATAAATCATTTACAGAAATATTTTCAGTCCTGCTGATTACCTGAGCGTTTTTGACGTAATCAATACTAAATAATTCTGGTCCTGTAGTTTTTGGGAAAGGGCTAAAAAAGAAATCATCTGCCTTTAATATTTCAAGCAATCTAGCATTTACGATGCCTTGTTTAGCAATGTTGGCATCTTTATCATAAGCCATTTCTGGGAAATAAAACCTCGTGAAGGCATCAATCAATGTATTACCAGTACCCGTATCGGTAACAAACACTTCTTCGGGGTTCATGCTGGCAGGCAAGAATGTGAAATTGGCAATGCCGCCCATATTAAGCATAATACGGTTTTCGCCTTTCTTACCAAAAATATAATAATCACCATAAACGGCTAATGGAGCCCCTTCGCCTCCTGCGGCAATATGTTTTTGTCTGAAGTCTGAAAGCGTAATAATATTAGTTTTCACCGCAATATGGTCGCCATCACCAATTTGTAAAGTAGCGTTAGGGAACATTTCCTGTTGATGCAAAATTTTAGGAGCGTGCATAACGGTTTGCCCATGCGAAGCTACCAAATCTACCTCTTCACTCGTAATATTCCACTTTTTTAAGCAATCCAATATCATTTCGGCATGAAGTAAACCAATCCATTCATTCAACAAAGCAAGGTGCTGAAAATCAATCGTTTTTTTTGCAAATACCTTCCTGATTTCAGTTTTAACGGCATCAGAATAATCTGCGGTTTCAAAGTTTAGAAGGGTTACTGCGGTGTTTTCGCCACTACCAGTTATTTCACAAAGGGCTACATCAAGGCCATCCATTGATGTGCCAGACATAAGACCAATAATTTTACGAGAAGATTTTCCTGCTAGTTGATAAAGTTTTTGTACGTTTTTATTCATGGATTTTTGTATTGAATGAATATTAGCTATTCTGCTATTACTGAAGGTTTAAATCCCTCGTTAATATATTTTTACCCGCAGATTTACGCTGAAAAAATACGCTGATGATGCAGATTATTAAATATCACATAATCTCTAATAATCTGCGTAAATCTACGAGTTTAAATCTCTGAAATCATCGGGTAAAAAAAATACTCGTTGATTAAACGTATACATACTACTACTTTTCCCCGCAGATTTACGCTGAAAAAATACGCTGATGATGCAGATTATTAAATATCATATAAACTCTAATAATCTACGTAAATCTACGAGTTTAAATCTCTGAAATCAGCGGGTAGAAAAAATACTCGTTGATTAAACGTATACATACTACTACTTTTCCCCGCAGATTTACGCTGAAAAAATACGCTGATGATGCAGATTATTAAATATCACATAATCTCTAATAATCTGTGTGAATCTGCGGGTAAAAATCTCTGCAATCAGCGGGTAAAAAAATCCTATTATTTCTTCTCAACCAATTTACTAAATCTAACCTTCATCACATAAGTCAGAAGTGTTAAAATGATTAAAGCAATGATGCCTTCTTCAATATGATTTGAAGTATTATTGGCTGGGTCTGCATACCAAATATAAATTAAAAAGGCGATTAAGACAGCCTCAACCATAATAAATACAGATAAGATAGCTACAACCGTTGATAATAGAAGAGGACGAAGTTTATCAAAAATCGATTTCTTATTTTCCATTGTCAAAAAAATAGGCGGATTCAAAACCCGCCTGATATTATATTTTGTATTGTCTAATTCATTAAAAGAAGAAACCACCGACACGAAAAACCCAAGGGCTAGAATAATATGCAGATGAACTGCTATTATACGCAAAATTACGAAGAACAATAATTTGAAATCCACCTAAGCCAATGCCTATCCCCCCAAGAGCTTGAACAGGAGACGTATATGAATATCCAGATTGAGAAGCATAAAATTTCTGAAACTCAGCTTGCCCGTAAACTTGAATCATGCTTTCTGGAAAGAGGTTTGCCAATTGAGCTTCCAAAAAGGTTATACGTCTTTGTCCAAAAAGTCTTGGTCCAAATTGATTTTCAGATATAGAGTAATTCGGCAATGAATATTTTTGGTATATATAGTCAAGAGCAAATCCAACAGTAAAATTGTTAGTAACTTGATAGCCAACCATCGGAGAAACCCCAATACTCGTTCTGTAAGACGTGAAACTAAGACTATTTATTCCACCACCAAAGCGAAGCCTTTGTCTGAAAGGTAAATCTCTTACATCTTGTTCTTCATCTAAATCCCGAACAGAACTATCTTGTTTGATAACAACAGGAGCTTGTGAAAAAGAAGAGGTATAAGCAGTTATAGAAATTAGAATAATAAAAAGTAATTTTTGCATGGTTATTATTTATTAGTTTCTTAGAATCATTGATATAATCCGCTAATTTAACGCAAAGATTAGCTATTTTCTTGTAAAGCAAGAAACAATCTTTTTAGAAAACGTGTCTGATTATAAGGAGGTTCATTTTTTTGTCTTTTCTGATTACTTGATGACCTCAATGCAAATTTTAGCAAACCAGAATTCCTTATCTTTGTTTCATGAATAATACCGAAATCATCGACCAGAATCATATCGCTTTTGAAGACCTTGACCCTAAACGTAATATCATTATCAAAGGGGCAAGAGTAAATAACTTAAAAAATATAGATGTTGCCATTCCTCGCAATAAACTAGTAGTGATTACGGGCTTGTCGGGTTCAGGGAAATCGTCTTTGGCTTTTGATACCCTCTTTGCAGAAGGACAACGGATGTATGTAGAAAGTTTGAGTGCCTATACGCGTCAGTTCTTGGGACGAATGGAAAAACCTGATGTTGATTACATCAAGGGTATTTCTCCTGCTATCGCCATTGAACAAAAAGTGTCGAGTAAAAACCCACGTTCTACCGTAGGTACTACCACCGAAATATACGACTACCTAAAGCTACTTTTTGCTAGAATAGGGATTACTTATTCTCCTATTTCTGGTAATCCAGTAAAGAAAGATACTGTTACGGATGTTGTCAATTATTTGTTTACCAAAGAAGAAGGACAAAGAGTAATGGTACTTTCGCCATTGTATTTAAAAGAGGGAAGGAAATTGGCCGAAGAAATGAAAATTTTACTTCAAAAAGGCTATACCCGTATTGTGATTGATGGCGAAACCAAATTCCTAGAAGAACTTTTGGAAGATAAAACGGCACTCAAAAACCTGCCTGCCATAGATTTATTTAGCAATAATTATAAAATTCTGATTGACCGTGTAGTGATTAAAAAAGAAGCTGATGGGCAAGCCGATGAGGAAACCCAATTCCGTTTGTCAGATTCTGTCCAAACTGCTTTTTTTGAGGGAAATGGTACTTGTTTTGTCGAAATTGTTGGTGACGAAATTAAAACGTTTTCTGACCGTTTCGAAGCCGATGGGATAGTGTTTGAAGAACCTTCTTTGAACCTCCTCAGTTTTAATAATCCTTATGGCGCTTGTAAACGTTGTGAGGGTTTTGGGAGAATATTGGGATTAGACCCCGACTTGATTATTCCAGACAAAGGTATTTCTGTGTATGAGGGAGCAATAGCCCCTTGGCGAACTGAAAAAATGAGTGAATGGTTAGTGCCATTATTGAAAAATGCTACCAAGTTTGATTTCCCTATTCATCGCCCTTACAAAGATTTAACTGACGAGCAAAAAGAAGTGCTCTGGACAGGCAATGAATATTTTCACGGACTGAATGAATTCTTTGCGATGTTGGAAAAAGAAACGCACAAAATTCAGTACAGGGTAATGTTATCGCGTTATCGTGGGCGAACTACTTGTCCAGACTGTAAAGGCTCTCGCTTAAGAAAAGATGCGGGTTATGTGAAAATTTCAGGTAAATCAATCATCGATTTGGTACTGATGCCTTTGAGTGACGTAAGCGATTTCTTTAAAAACCTTGATTTGCCCGATTATCAATATGGCGTTTCAAAAAGAATTTTGATAGAAATTGAAACTCGCCTAGAATACATGGAGAAAGTAGGATTGGGCTATTTAACCCTCAATCGATTATCTTCAACACTTTCTGGGGGAGAATTTCAACGCATTAAATTAGCAACCTCTTTAGGAAGTGCTTTGGTAGGCTCAATGTATATCCTAGATGAACCTTCTATTGGATTACATCCACGAGATACCCAGAGATTAGTATCTGTGTTGGAATCATTACGAGATATGGGTAATACCGTTATTGTGGTTGAACATGAAGAAGAAGTAATGCGTGCTGCCGACCAGATTATTGATATTGGTCCTGATGCGGGAAGTAATGGTGGAAAATTGGTTTTTCAAGGCAACTGGGAAACCATCAATGATATTGATGCCAAGGCGAACCCTGATGCCGGATTCTCGCATACAATCAATTTCTTAACAGGTAGAGATACAATTGAAGTACCTAAATTTCGTAGAAAATCTACGAGTTTTATTGAAGTAAAAGGAGCTTATGAAAATAACCTAAAGGATGTAAACGTAAAGTTTCCTTTAGGCATTTTGATTGCTGTTACGGGCGTAAGTGGGTCAGGGAAATCTACGCTCATCCGAAAAATATTATATCCAGCCCTTGGGCGTCATTTAGGTACTTATACCGACGAAGCAGGAAAATATGCAGAAATTAGTGGTAGTATAGGCAAGATTGAAGCTGTAGAAATGGTTGACCAAAATCCCATTGGGAAATCATCTCGTTCTAACCCTGTTACCTATGTGAAGGCTTATGACCAAATACGCTTATTGTATTCTGAGCAACCCATTGCTAAAGCCAGAGGTTATAAACCAGCCCATTTTTCATTCAATGTAGAAGGGGGACGCTGTGAAACCTGCCAAGGAGAGGGCTTTGTGACGATAGAAATGCAGTTTATGGCGGATGTAAAACTAAAGTGTGAGTCGTGCGGAGGCAAGCGTTTTAAACAAGAAATTTTAGACGTCAAATTCAATGATAAGGACATTGCCGATTTGTTGGATATGCCCGTTGATGAAGCCATTGAATTGTTTAGAAAAGATCAACCAAAATTAGCCGACAAACTATTGCCTTTACAAGAAGTAGGACTAGGCTATGTGAAATTGGGGCAATCGTCTAATTCATTATCAGGCGGAGAGGCTCAAAGAGTAAAGCTAGCGAGCTTCTTGGGCAAAGGCAATCCAAATAAAGGAAAAACACTTTTTATTTTTGATGAACCTACAACAGGGTTACACTTCCATGATATTAAAAAATTGCTAAAGGCTATCAACGCATTGGTAGAACAAGGCGATTCGGTCATTATTATTGAACATAACATGGAGGTGATAAAATCATCTGATTATATCATTGATTTAGGCCCAGAAGGAGGTGAAAAAGGTGGTTTTGTTACTTTTGAAGGAACTCCCGAACTCATGGCGGAATTAGAAGGAAATTACACCGCCGATTTTTTAAAGCAAAAGCTTTTGTGATAATGTTTTTTAATCTTATGGCGGTAAGATTAAAAAATTAGTAACTACGGTGGTGGTTAGATGATAATTGTTGTCGATGTCGGATTAGTTCTTGATAGGTAATCGTTCTTAACATTCCAATTTTAATCTTTCGTTTCAGTGCGTCGGTCTCAGATTTGTAAGTGTTCTGTCCTTTTAATAACTCTTCGGCGATATTTGTTACTAAGGCTTCAATTGAATCGACCTTTAGTAAATGTGTTTTCTTGTTCATCGAATTTTAAGGCTGGCTAAAGTAAATTACGTATTCAAGAGAAGTTAGAGTAGTTAATTATGAATTTAAGTTAATATTTTTGTTTGAAAGAAAAATGATTTTTCACCATTTTTTTTTGACAAACAACCCTTTTTTTCTTTTTTAACCCCAAAAAACCATTAAAATCGTCCTATTTTATATATTTTTAATATCAAAATACCACTTTGATTTATCTTAAAAACACCGTTACCTATAATGTTTGTGAAATCTATCCAACTCTATCGAAATGCTTATTTAGGTTTGCCTAAATCTGTATGGTTGTTGTCGGGAGTAATGTTTGTGAACAGAAGTGGGACGATGGTGTTGCCTTTTCTATCATTATATTTAACACAGAAGCTTCATTATAGTGTAGCAGATGCTGGAATTATCATGGCAGTGTATGGTGTGGGGGCTTTGTGTGGTACTTTCTTGGGCGGAAGGCTTACGGATAAAATAGGTTTTTATTACATTCAGTTTTTTAGTTTATTATTTGCTGGTATTATGTTACTGGTGCTCATGCACCTTACTAGCTTTTATGCTATTTGTGTAGGCGTATTTATTTTTACTACACTGGGCGATAGCTTTCGACCTGCTAATGCAGCAGCATTAGCGTACTACAGCGAAGCTCAAAACCGTACTCGTTCTTTTTCTTTGAATCGCTTGGCTATCAATTTAGGGTGGTCTATTGGCGGAGGAATAGGAGGGATTCTTGCTGAAATTGATTATGACTTACTTTTTTGGGCAGATGGCATTACTTGTATCGTAGCAGCTATATTGTTGAGAATTTTGTTAAAAACTCCTGTAAGGATTAGCCATAAAACTACTGAAATGACGGTGGATAACCCTTTAGTCCGCTCGCCTTATCGTGATACTGTTTATTGGTTTTTTGCCCTTTGTGTAACGCTCTATGCCATTTCTTTTTTCCAATTGTTTAGCTTAGAACCTCTCTATTTTAGAAAGGTATATCATTTGCCTGAGTCTCAAATCGGTTTATTAATGGTTTGTAATGGCTTGATGATTGCATTTATAGAAATGATATTGGTACATCAATTAGATGGTAAGTTTCTGAAAACAAACCTCATTGCGATAGGCACATTATTGACAGCTTTTTCATTTTGGGTATTCAATGTTTATTTTGCTGTAAGCGTTCTCTGGGTTTCTATTATTTTGAATACCGTTGGAGAAATGTTTGCGATGCCATTTATGCAGAGTTTTTCGATAGAACGGTCAGATGAATCTAACCGTGGGCAATATATTGCGATGTATTCTATGTGTTATTCTTTTGCACAAATATCATCGCCAACCATTGGAGCTCAATTGGCTGAACATTTTGGATTTACCACTTTATGGTATGTAATGGGTGGCTTTTGTATGCTGTCAACGTTGGGTTTTATTTATTTGAGACGATTGAAATAAAATCTGATGCAACCTTTAGGGGCAATATTGTATCTTTGAGTAAGCTGTTGAATAAGCTGTCAGCTTTGAGCTATCAGCTATCAGTTTTCTGTTATCAGCTTTAGGTCTTTAGTATTCGACTTTCAGTCGTTGGCAAAAGTAAAGTTGTCCTATAAAATAGCAAAAAAGCGACAGTCGACGACTAAAAGCTCATAGCTCAAGTCTGACAGCTCAAAGCTTTTTCAAAATACCGCTAAATAAATTTAATATGTCTCTAAAAAATGCCAAAATATTAGCCATCGACGATGACCCAGACGTACTGATTGCTGTTAAAATGTTGCTTCGACCAGAAGTAAAAGAAATCGTTACCGAGAAAAATCCAGAACGTATTCAATCATTATTGGCACAAACCCAATTCGATTTGATTCTACTGGATATGAATTATAAAAGCTCATTGAATACTGGAAACGAAGGTATTTTCTGGCTTAGAAAAATAAGAGAAATTAATAAATCTGTAGCCGTAATAATGATTACAGCCTACGGAGATATTGATTTGGCCGTGCGTTCAGTAAAAGAAGGAGCAACAGACTTTGTATTAAAACCTTGGAGGAACGAAAAACTATTGGTTACCATTGAGGAAGCCCTTGAAAAGTCTGCTTTAGAAAACCCTATCTCAAACAAAAATAAAAAAACTACGGCTACGATAAGCACCAACTCATTACTTGGTAAAAGCGAGGCCATGCAGGATATTTTCTATAAAATCGAAAAGATTGCTCCAACCGATGCCAATATCTTGATTTTAGGTGAAAATGGAACGGGAAAGGGTGAGGTAGCTAAATTGATTCATCAAAAATCATTAAGGGCAGGCAAACCTTTTGTACATGCCGATTTAGGCTCTTTGACTGAAAGTTTGTTTGAATCTGAATTGTTTGGACATAAAAAAGGAGCTTTTACTGATGCTAGAGAAGACCGTGCCGGTCGTTTTGAATCAGCTAACAAAGGCACATTATTTTTAGATGAAATCGGGAATATCTCTTTACCACAACAAGCTAAATTACTGACGGTCTTACAAAATCGTGAAGTAACCCGTTTGGGGACGAATACACCAGTACCCATTGATATTCGATTGATTTCTGCAACTAATGCTCCTATCAAAGAAATGTCAGCACAAAACCAATACCGTAAAGATTTAATTTATCGACTGAATACCATCGAAATTACGCTACCTCCGCTTCGTAATCGTGGAGATGATGTAGTAATATTAGCCGAATATTTTACCAAAACCTACGCACAGCAATATCATAAAAACCTCCGTGAAATAGATGATAAAGCAAAAGAGAAGTTGCGTAAATATGCTTTTCCGGGGAACATTCGTGAATTGCAGCATGCCATTGAACGAGCAGTAATCATGTCGGACGAACAAGTATTAACGGCACGTGATTTAGATTTGAGTTCTTCTATAGAAAATCCAATCAGTATTGTTAACGAAAGTAATACTTTACGGATAGATGAAATGGAAAAATCAACTATCTTGAAGGCTATTGAAAGGCATGACGGAAATATTACCAAAGCTGCTCGCGAATTAGGGTTAACCCGCACAGCGTTATACCGTCGGTTAGGAAAATATGATATATAGCTTTGAGCGGTGAGCTGTCAGCTTTGAGCTTTCGGATACCTATTTTAACATGAGCAATAAGTAATAAAATCTCATAGCTCATAGCTCATAGCTCACAGCTCACAGCTCAATGCTTATAGCTCAATACTCACAGCTACTATTTACAATTTTATGTTCAAACTCAATCGCTATGAAGTCAGTCTGACGCTAAGGGTACTTTTGCTATTAGCAAGTATTACTTTAGCGGCATTTTGTATTGTTAATGAAAAATTTACCCTATTGTTTTTCATCGGTTTAGTACTGTTTTTTCAAATCCTGAGTTTTGTACAATTCATCAATAAAACCAATACTGAACTTACTCAATTTATTGAAGCTGTTCAATACCGAGATTTTTCTTTGCAATTTGCAGAAAAAAATGCTCCAGTTTCTGTACGCCAACTCCGTAGAGCATTCAACCAGATAAACGGAACGTTTAAACAACTATCGTCTGAACGGGAAGAACAATATCAATACCTCCAAAAAATCTTAGAATTAGTAGATACAGGTATCCTATCTTACGACCAAAACGGCGAAGTAGGGTGGATGAACGAGGCATTCAAAAGGATGTTAAGTATTCCTTATTTAAGAAACATTTCTTCCTTAGAAAAACGAAATCTTTATGTTTTTCAGGCTATTAGTTCTTTAAATAGTGGCGAAAATCAATTGGTAAAAATAGACCAGAAGCAAGTATTGTTAGCCAAAACCACCTTTTTAAATGATGGAAAGTTAACACATTTGATTGCTTTTCAGAATGTTAACGAAGCCATAGAAGATACTGAAGCACAAGCCTATCAGAAATTATTGAGAGTAATGACCCACGAAATCATGAATTCTGTAGCACCGATTGCCTCTTTGGCTGAAACGATGGAAGGAAGATTGAAAAATGGGCAAAATGCTAGTAATACACAATTGTTAGAAGACATTACTTTGGGGATTTCGACCATCAAAAAACGGAGTGCCAACTTATTGAAATTTGCCGATACATATCGACAACTAGCCAAGGTTTCTATTACGTCTTTTTCAGTTTTTTATATCAGAGACTTATTTGAAAGTGTAGAAATTCTGCTTGAAAACCAAATAGAACAGAAAAACATAGAATTTGATGTAATCCTTAAAGATTTTGATTTACAAATAGAAGGCGACTTGGCTTTGATAGAACAAGTAATTATCAATTTGATGATTAATGCCATAGATGCCGTAAAAGAATCAGCTAATCCCAAAATCGAAATAGGAGCTTACCTCAACCAACAAGACAAAGTAGTGATTGAAGTAAAAGATAATGGAATAGGAATGTCGGCTGAGTTGATGGATAAAATCTTTGTACCGTTTTTTACTTCCAAAACCAATGGTTCGGGTATTGGTTTAAGTTTATCAAAACAAATCATGGCATTGCATAAAGGAAGTATCACTGTCAATTCTGTAGAAGGACAGGGGACAGCTTTTAGGTTATCGTTTTGAAATAATTATAATTTTAATGTAATTTAACCTGTAAAATTAAAAGTCAAAAAATAATAATAACTACAAATAAACAGATTAAACTATGATAAATGAATACTATGGTATTCTCTCGCCTGTTGACTGGAATTCTAATAAATGGCAAGATATACCTACAAAAGAAGATTTGAAAAACTCAAATTTCAAATATACTAAAGATAATGGAGTCACCTTCACGTGGGCAAATTTTGGAAATGAATTATATCCAACAGAAGAAGATGGTTATTATGCAGGATTACTACCTCCATTTTGGAAAATCAATCTTGATAAAAAAAAATCAAAATTAGTTAAGATTGTCTTTATCAAATCTAGCAATTGGAAAAATAAGCAAGCTTATATAGTCGGTTTTTATGCCTCACCTATTTTTGAAAAAGGAATAAAAGTGTCCCCCTTAGATTTGAATGAAAAGCTTCAAACCAATATCAAAGCACTACCTAAAGATATTTTTTTACTTGATAATTATATTCCTCTTAATGAAAGTGATGAGTTAAAATTTTTACCCAACGGACTAAAGTTTAGTAGACAAAAATTTAACTATTTGACAAAAGAAAACACCATCAATATTATGAATGAAATTATAAATACAAACCCTAAATTATTAGAAAAAAGAAAGGAAGAATTAATAAACCTGCTTAATTGAATAGAAGAATGAATAATATAGTTTAAATAAATAATTAAGCTTTGAATTATGAAATTTGACAATTTAGATAATCGTTTATTGTCTGAATTGTCAAATAAACTTTAGGATATTTGACAATATAATTCCTTTCCTTGAGTTTAGAAACACTAATAAATTAAGCTCCCTTCATCCCCAAATTATACACTTTTTTCAACCATTGCTCACCAAAATCAAGTGTTGAATCTCTTATTGGGGCAATATAAGTTACTTTTACGGGACTAATTCCACAAAATTCAAGCGTTCCCTTTTTGAACTGGTTGAGTGCTGGGCTTCGCATAAATAACCAGTCATACCAACGGGGAGTATCCGCAGTAATGATAATTCTTGCCGTCTTTCCCTTCAATAATTTTTTAGGGAATGGACTTCCTTCAACAAATTCAAAAGTAATCCCTGGCAAAAATGTCCTATCTTAAATCATCGTATTTTATGTCTTAATATAACGTTAACATTAGTGAGGCTTTCAGTCAATATTTATTAAGTACTTTTATTGTTGTCTGTCTTCATGATACTTATTATCCTTTACAATTTAGCTAACAAAGGATGACTATATTCTACATACATTATTTACTTTTTCTCACTATTATATGAAAAATTCTACTAATTGGTTTATAAACCGATTTTCTAAAATTCTCATTTCTTCTTCTTTATTGTTCTTTCTTTACAGTTGTAAAAAGGATGATAATCCTAACCCCTTCATTACGATTCCAGATCAGAACTTTGAAAAGGAATTAATTGATGCTAAAATTGATAAAGATGGTATAATTAACGGTCAAATGAATGCAGAGGATGCAGTAGGGGTAAAAAGAATAAATGTTTATGAGAAAAAAATCGAAGACCTTACTGGTATAGAAGCTTTTACGGATTTAGAATACCTTCAATGTTCATACAATCAAATTTCAACATTGAATGTTGAAAAAAATATCAAACTAAAACAATTTTATTGTTCAAGTAATAACCTTAGCAGTTTAAATGTGACAAAAAATGTTTTATTAGAGGATTTTCAATGCGGTTTCAATCCACTAACAAAACTAGACATTTCCAATAATTCAGCATTAGTAAAGGTATACTGTTTTGCTAATGATTTAACAGAACTAGACGTTTCAAAGAATTTGAACCTGGAAATGCTTGCTTGTAGTAGTAATCCTCTTAGAATACTTGATGTAAATTCTAATAAGAAACTTTCAAGTTTGAATGTGTCTTTTTGTAAATTAGAAATCTTGAATATTACAGGAATTACTAGTTTACGAGGTTTAAACTGTGGATCCAACAAACTTACAACATTAAATTTGAGTACTAATAAAAATATTAGCTCACTAGTTTGTAGCGATAATCAGATTACAAATATTTGTGTAGATGACATCAATGAAGCCATCAAAAAAACGACTATTTTTAATAATACAGGCTTCCACGATTGGATAAAAGACTCTTTTACTACATTTATTACATGTCAATAATTCACATGTAAAGTAATTAAAGAGGCTGTTCAAAAAGTTTTTACAGCTAAATATTATTCTGCGAAAGACCTCACCCCCAACGGCAGCGATTTCCTTTTCGGATAACCTCTTTAAATTTAATATTGTACTCAGGTGAGAGTTGTCGCTTATTTACTATCACTAGCAGATGATGTAAAAAACATTTCTTTATGCTTTAAAAACATTCCAATCCAAAGAATAACCAGAAAAATGATTGAGGCGATGACCTGTCCCCCAGCTATATCTAAACACAAAGCCCCAGCAAAGTAACAGCTTGCTAATAAGAACCCTATTTTGTTGGTTTTAGGATAGATAAATAGTCCAGCAATGATTAATTCAGTTACGCCAAGGGCGGTGATATAATTACCAAAGCCCATTTTGGTTAAAAATTGCATCACGGATTCAGGTTCTGCTCCAATAATTTTCATTACTCCGCCCATGATAAGTACTATAGAAGGAATCGCCATTAGCATAATGGAAATAATGCGTGTTGTTTTATTCATTGTTATTTTATCTGTTAATTATCGGTCAAAATTAGCTACATTTACTATCCGTTTGGATAGTACTATCTGTTTGGATAGCACTATCCAAACGGATAGTAACGCAATACGATAAAAGAGACAACGAAAAATAAAATGTTAACACGGGAAGGATGCCCTCAAAATGTACTTGCCATCAAAGATGCTTTAGAAGCTGTATTCACTTAACCCTTCATGGCAAATAACAACCAATATTCATGATATTAGGTATAAATTTGTCTATTAATCTTTAACTTTAGAAGATATAACAGACATTAGATAGTCTTAAAAGTAAGCATTCAGCCTACTCTCATTCCCAAATTATGGAACTCCTTATCATTTTTGTTTTAATTTTAATAAATGGTATTTTCTCGATGTCTGAAATAGCATTGGTTTCCTCTCGAAAAGCGAGGCTTGAAGCTTCTGCTAAGAAAGGAGACAGTAATGCCAAAGTTGCTTTAGATATTGCCAACGACCCAAACAGATTTTTCTCGACCGTTCAAATAGGTATTACATTGATTGGTATTTTAACGGGTATTTTCAGTGGAGAAAAAGTAACTAACGATATTCAAGCATTTGTAGCTCAATTTGCTTTATTAGCACCTTATCAACATACGATTGCCGTTGCCATTGTTGTATTATTAATTACGTATTTTTCATTGGTTTTTGGTGAATTAGTACCCAAACGTATTGGTCTTACTAACCCTGAATTTATTGCTAAGGCGGTAGCACGCCCCATGAATATCCTTTCTTTAATTACTTCACCGTTTGTGTGGTTGCTTACTTTTTCTTCAGATTTATTGATTAAAATACTCAATATCAAACCATCTACAGATAGTAAAGTAACCGAGGAGGAAATTAAAGCAATTGTACAGGAGGGAGCAGACAGTGGCGAAGTACATGAAATGGAACAGGATATTGTAGGCAGAGTATTTAGTTTGGGTGATAGAAATGTGTCTTCTTTAATGACCCACCGTAATGATTTAGTCTTTATAAAACTGTCTTATTCAGCAGAACGAATTGTGGAGGTAGTCAGCGAAGAGTTACATTCGCTATATCCTGTTTATGATAAAGACAAAGACCATATTATAGGCATTGTTAGGCTGAAAGACTTATTTTTACCATTAAGCAAACCTGATTTTAATTTACAAGCCTATTTGCAAGCACCGCAGTTTATCATGGAAACAGCTTCTGCTTATCAGGCTATGCAACGATTCAAGGATAGCAGGGTTCATTACGGGATTGTGATTGATGAATATGGACAAACACAAGGGATTGTTACGCTGAATGATTTACTTGAATCGCTAGTAGGAAACGTTTCTGACTTTGACCATGAAGGCTATCGCCTAGACCAACGTACAGATGGCACTTGGCTGGTAGACGGACAATACCCTTTAGCGGATTTTCTTCAATATTTTGAATTGAGTGAATACATTAGCGAATATCCATTTAATACGTTAGCAGGACTTTTATTGAATGAATTAGGACAAATTCCTCAGCAAGGTGATACCATTATTTGGCAAAATCTGATTTTTGAAATCATTGATATGGATGGTGCTAAATTGGATAAAGTCTTGGTGAAAACAAATAGTGAAAGCTAATTGCTTAGAAAAAAGTGTCTACAGCTACTTACAAATAATTAAAAAAAATATGACAAATAAAATTATTGCAGAAAAGTACTTTGGTATTCTGGCGACGGTTGATTGGAA
Source organism: Arcicella aquatica (assembly GCF_034928825.1). Taxonomy (NCBI): domain Bacteria; kingdom Pseudomonadati; phylum Bacteroidota; class Cytophagia; order Cytophagales; family Flectobacillaceae; genus Arcicella; species Arcicella aquatica. Next base: position 15,083 of record NZ_JAYFUL010000073.1, read on the forward strand.
TTCTAATCAATGGCAAGCGGAGTCTACCGAAGAGGATTTGAAAAATTCAAATTTTGGATTCACCAAAGAACATGGTATCACGTATACTTCATTAAACTTTGCTCACGAGGTATATCCGACGGATGAAAATGACTATTATGCAGGGTTACTGCCACAATTATGGACAAAAACACCTGACAAAGAAAATGCAAAATTGGTAAAAATTGTGTTTATCAAAGCTAAAAACTGGGAAGATAAAAAGAACTACATTGTAGGTTTTTATGCTTTTCCTATCTTTGAAAAAGGTAAAAAACCATCTCCCATTGCATCATTTACAGAAGATTTCGAGACAAATATAAAAGCATTACCCAAAGACATCCATATCCTTAAAAACTATATATTATTCGAAGACGAAGATGTAAAGAAGTTTATTCCTAAAGGAAAAAAGGTAGGGCTAAGAGGCTTCAATTATTTAGAAAAAGATAATGTATACAGTATTCTTGATAGAATGTCAAGTAAAAACTCAGATGTAAAACTACAAGGAATAAAATATAGGATTATCAAAACGATTGATGCCATAGAAAGGTAGTTGAGTATAGAGAAGTATGTGACCAATTGAGCTTTAATATTCATTTTAAATAGACATTTAATGAATTTGTGTCAATTGCATTATTTTTCTATATTTGTTTATGACTGCCAAAGACTACGCTGAAAAATATCTACTCCAAGAATTAAGAGAAATTAGAACAAGTGAACGGATGAACGTCTTGAAAGAATTATCTGTTTATGAAAAAGCAATCATATTCAAATATTCTGATGATGGATATGAAAGTTTAAATGAAAAACTAAGAGAAAGTGGAGGTGAAAATATACCTGAATTAGGGATGCTTCTGAATGAATGTTTAGACAAGCTTCCTAATTATTACGGATATGTATATAGAGGATGTGAATTAACAAAATCTGAGCTTGACGTATATATTTTGAAGTATAATAATAAAGAAACTATTTCGGAATATTCTTTTTTATCAACAAGCAAAAGGAGAAGTATAGCCTATGAATATTGTCGAGGTAAGTATAATGTAATGTTTGAAATTTTATGTAAACATGCTAAAGAGATTGAAAGTATAGCAAAAAATTCAATAGAGAGAGAAGTACTTTTCAAGAATAATTCAACATTTGAGGTAATAAGAGTAGATGAGCCAACTAAAGATTCAACATCATATTTTATTACTATTAAAGAAATATAAGTATGGAGACATTATTAAAATCTGAAATAAGCAAAGACCTTCATTCACAGCACGAAAGTAATGAAGGGAATACTCTATTTGCTCGAATCTTAAAAGATTGGAATGTTATTTATACCTCTGAAATTGAAAATTTAGAGAAAATAAAGCAATTAGAAAAATTTATTGGAAATACGCTGAAAGAACAAATTTTTGATAAGAAGAATCTTTCATCGCAAGATGAATTATTTATGATAGATTTTATTGGAAACTTAAATGAAAAGAAAGAAAATCTTTGGGAGTCAGAAAATATGGTTTTTACAAATGACCCTCATATTATAATGGAAGACAGTAAAGATTCCCCCGCTTGGCGGTTGCATAAAAAGTTCCAATCAAGTCATGCTATCAAGGCTAAATAAAATAACAAACAGAAAAATACTTATCTAAAGGAATAAATCTTGAATGAACTTCAGCCCATGTCAAAAACATGGGCTTTTTTGGTAACTTTACTATTGCTTTACGTGTTAAATTCATATCACGATTTTAAAACATTATGCCCAACAACAAACATTCAGACATTACAGGTTATGAACAAATAGAAATTCTCGGTGCTAGAGAACATAACCTTAAAAATATAGATTTAATCATCCCTCGTAATAAACTAGTAGTCTTCACTGGCATTTCTGGCTCTGGAAAGTCGTCTTTAGCATTTGATACTATTTATGCAGAAGGCCAACGACGTTATATGGAAAGCTTTTCGGCGTATGCTCGTAGCTTTCTGGGTAACATGGAACGCCCCGACGTAGATAAAATCAATGGGCTTTCTCCTGTTATTTCTATTGAGCAGAAAACGACTTCTAAAAACCCACGTTCGACGGTCGGTACTGTTACCGAGATTTACGATTTTATGCGTTTATTATATGCGCGTGCTGCGGAGGCTTTTAGTTATGTAACGGGCGAAAGAATGATTAAGCAGTCTATCGACCAAATCATTGAAGTAATCTTACATGATTATCAAGACCAAAAATTGATTCTTTTGGCTCCAGTCGTAAAAGGGAGAAAAGGGCATTACCGTGAACTCTTTGTACAGATTGCCAAATTGGGATATACAAAAGTGAGGGTCGATGGCGTGGTGATGGATATTCAGCCCAAAATGCAACTCGACCGCTTTAAGATTCACGATATTGAAATTGTAGTTGATAGAATTGTGGTAAAAACCGAAGAACGTTTTCGTTTATCACAATCCGTTCAAACAGCCTTGAATCAAGGGAAAGGTTTGATGATGACGCATGATGAAAAAGGCGAAGTTCGCAATTTCTCAAAGTATTTGATGGATCCTATTTCTGGGGTTTCTTACGACGAACCTTCGCCTAATAACTTTTCTTTTAACTCACCTTATGGTTGGTGCCCTACTTGCCAAGGTTTAGGGAAAGTAGAAGAAATCACCGAAGATTCTATTTTGCCAGACAAAACACTAAGTATTAACAAAGGAGCTATTGCACCTTTAGGGGAATACCGCGATATGTGGATTTTCAAGCAATTAGAAGTACTCCTAAAACCCTTTAAGGTAAGCTTGGCTACGCCCCTAGAAAAATTTCCTGAGGAGGCTATCAAGATTATGTTGTATGGCACAGATGAACCTGTGCCTGTACCCTCAAAAAAATATGAAGGAACCGACTGGAATACCAAGTACGAAGGTATTATTGTTTTCTTGAAACGTCAGCAGGAGACTGGCTCGGAGAAAATCCAAGAGTGGTTAAAAGATTTCATGGTCGTGAATACGTGTCCTGATTGCAAAGGGTTACGATTGAAAAAAGAATCTCTGCATTTTAAAATAGACCATAAAAATATCGCCCAATTGGCCGAGTTAGATATTGCTGAACTAGCAGAATGGTTTGTAGGCTTAGAAGCACGCATGAATGAACGCCAAAACGTTATTGCCAAAGAAATTCTGAAAGAAATCAGAAAACGAATAGGCTTTTTAACGGGCATAGGCTTGGAGTATTTAACGCTTAACCGTTCGCTAAGAACGTTGTCTGGTGGCGAGGCACAGCGTATTCGTTTGGCTACACAGATTGGTACGCAACTGACCAATGTATTATATATCATGGATGAACCAAGTATTGGTTTGCACCAACGTGATAACGTAAAGTTGATTCAAGCCTTGAAAGATTTACGTGATTTGGGCAATTCTATTTTGGTCGTTGAACATGATAAAGACATGATGTTGGCATCCGACTATGTGGTAGATATTGGTCCAGGGGCTGGTCGTCATGGAGGTTCAATCGTTGGACAAGGAACACCAGAAGAATTTTTAAAGAATAATTCAACAACGGCTAAATTTCTGAGTGGCGAAATAGGTATTGAAGTGCCTAAACAACGCAGGAAAGGCAATGGTAATTTTTTGGTAATTAAAGGAGCAACAGGGAATAATTTAAAAAATGTTACCTTGAAATTGCCCCTCGGCAAGATGATTTCTGTGACAGGCGTAAGTGGTTCGGGTAAATCTTCTTTGATTCACGATACGATGTATCCTATTTTGAATCGCCATTTTTTCAATGCCAAGCGTGAACCCATGCCTCATAAATCGGTAGAAGGCTTAGAGCATTTAGATAAAGTAATAGAAGTAGACCAGTCGCCGATTGGTAGAACACCACGTTCAAATCCTGCTACCTATACAGGAATGTTTACAGATATTCGTACACTTTTTGCAGAATTGCCAGAATCAAAAATTAGGGGCTATAAGGCAGGACGATTCAGTTTTAATGTAAAAGGCGGACGTTGTGAAGATTGCGAAGGAGCGGGTATGAAAAAGATTGAAATGGAGTTTTTGCCCGATGTACATGTTGCCTGCGAAACTTGTAAAGGAAAACGATTTAATCGAGAAACGTTAGAAGTACGCTTCAAAGGAAAATCAATTGCCGACGTGTTAGACATGACAGTAGAGCAAGCCGTAGAGTACTTTGAAAATCAGCCAAAAATCTCTCGTAAAGTACAGATGTTGAAAGAAGTAGGCTTAGGCTATATTACCATTGGTCAGCAAGCAACCACACTTTCGGGGGGAGAGGCACAACGAGTAAAATTAGCAGAGGAACTTTCTAAAAGAGATACAGGCAAAACAATGTATATCTTAGATGAACCCACAACAGGTTTACATTTTCAAGATATTAAAGCCTTGATGGAAGTACTAGACCGACTGGCTGATAAAGGCAATACCGTGTTGATTATCGAACATAATTTAGACGTTATTAAGGTCTCAGACCATATTATAGACGTTGGCCCTGAAGGTGGTCAAAAAGGAGGTCAAATAATAGCCGAAGGCACACCCGAGCAAGTAGCCAAAGTAAAAGGAAGTCATACGGCTAGATTTTTGAAAGAGGAATTGGCTTGAGTGAATTGTTTAATGGTATAGTTATTTTATAACCATCTCAGTGGGCTGTGTCCTCACAGCCCACGGCGAAAGCCCGCTTGGAAATCATGTCAGTAAACACCAATTTTACCCAAAAACAATCATGAAAATAGACATCAAAGAGTTTGAATATAACGGTGAAAAGAAGTTTAAAATAAAAAAATCAGCTACCAAAGTCAAGGATTTTTACGAATCTGAACAAGACTATGAGTTGATGATGGCAGAGATTAAAGAGGTGATTGATAAACGCCAAAGTTTGATGTATGCTGATAACCGTTATGCCATGTTGATGATTCTACAGGCTTCTGATGCAGCAGGAAAGGATGGAACGATTAAAGCGGTACTATCGGGCATAAATCCTGCGGGTATTACGGTACATAGCTTTAAAAGACCAACTCAGGAGGAATTAGACCATGATTTCATGTGGCGGAATATGATGAAAATGCCCGAAAGAGGGAAAATGGTTTTTCATAATCGTTCGTATTATGAGGAACTATTGGTCGTGAAGGTACATCCAGAAATCTTATTAAATAGCCAAAAAATACCGACTGAATTTACTAAGGATTTAGATAAGCTGTGGGAGTCTCGCTATGAAGACATCCGAAACTATGAAAAATACTTGAGTAGAAATGGTACTGTTGTACTAAAATTTTACCTGAATGTATCTAAAAAAGTACAGGCAGAACGCTTGATTGAGCGTATTCAAGACCCAACAAAAAACTGGAAATTTGAGGAGGGAGACGTAAAAGAGCGTGATTTTTGGAATAAGTATCAAGATGCTTATGAAGAAATGGTGAACCAAACCGCTGCTAAGCATGCTCCTTGGTATGTGGTGCCAGCAGACGATAAAAAGAATATGCGATTGATTATCAGTAGCATTATTTTACACCATATCAAAGTACTAGATATGCAATATCCTGAGGCGGATGAAGCCCGACAAGCTACGTTACAACAACTCATTAAGGTAATCGAGCAACAAAATGGATAAGCTAATGTGAAACAATTTTGGTAAATTGCAGGCTTAAAGACAAAAAGATTACCATGCGACTGAATTTCAAGGACTTAATTATATTTGAGAACGACGATTATATTGTTATCAACAAACCCCCATATATTGCTTCACTAGACGAACGACAAGCAGATAACTCTCAAAGTATCTTGCGTTTAGCCAAAGAGTATTCAGATGATGCACAGTTGGCTCACCGTTTAGACAAAGAGACTTCGGGAGTATTGGCTATTGCCAAAAATCCAGCTGCCTATCGCCACTTGGCCATGCAGTTTGAACACCGTCAGGTAGAAAAACGCTACCATGCTGTAGTAAATGGTGCACATGATTTTGAAATGATTTCGGTGTATTTACCCATCGCTCAGAAAAGAGATGGCACCCAAGTAATGATAGACCGCCAGAAAGGCAAAGAAGCAGAGACAATTTTCAATACCATTAAAGTATATCGTAATCATACGTTGGTAGAGTGTATGCCCGTAACAGGCAGAATGCACCAAATCAGGATTCACTTGGTATGTTTAAAAGCCCCCATCGTTTGTGACCCAACCTATGGCGGAGAGTATATTTACTTATCGGACTTAAAAAGAAAATTTAATCTAAAAAAGGATACAGACGAGCTTCCTCTGATGAAAAGAGTAGCCCTGCACTCTCGTTCGTTAACGTTCAAATTATTAAATGATGAGATTATCAAAGTAGAAGCTCCTTATCCGAAAGATTTTGACGTTTTGGTAAAGCAGTTAGAGAAGTTTTCGTAATTTTGCACCCGTCTGAATCAAGACACTTGGCTTCGTAGTTCAATGGATAGAATGTAGGTTTCCGGTACCTAAGATGAAGGTTCGATTCCTTCCGGGGCTACCAAGTAGGAGGTAGGCTTTCAAACACATCATTTTTGTTTATTATCAGCAAATAGAAGGAGGCTGTCCAAAAAGTAATTGGCAGTCTTTTTTTGTTATGTTATTGATATTTAGTATTTTAGCTATGTAAATCTTCAATCATGGCAAAGGCACTTTTCAAACCTCTTCCGCTAAATAG
>NZ_JAYFUL010000074.1:0-21478 GCF_034928825.1 Arcicella aquatica
TCCCTATTCTAAAATAAAGAATCAATAACAAAAAACAACCTGTCTATTAAAAGCTAATCTTATTAATCATTTCTATCAATACATCAAAGAACTCTTTAACCTAAAAATTACCGTTGTAACCCTTAAATCTCGTCGTAATTATCTTCCTAATTACTTCCCTTTCTCAACCCGTTGGCGTCGTTTGGGAGTGCAAAGATGTAGGATTAATTCTAAACCACCAAACACTAACGCAAACTTTTTTTGAAGTTTTTACAAAATAATCCATAATTACACTGAAAACCAAGAAGTTATTGACAACAAAAAAATGAAAATTTTTTGAGAAATTTTTTTGAGAATGTCTGTAGCTACATATTAAGCTTATGTAAAAACAAAAAGTCCGCTATTAACTTTTATTTAATAGCGGACTTTTTGCATAAAATTTGACTAAATCAAGGAACATCAAAGCGAAATCCTACTCCATGAACATTGGTTAGTTTGATATTTTGGTCTTTATTAAGGTATTTTCTCAAACGAGTAATGAAAACATCAAGACTTCTGCCTTTAAAATAATCGTCGTCACCCCAAATGGCAATAAGAATTTTATCTCGCGACAGCGTCTCGTTCTTATTATTCACTAAAAAAGCTAATAAATCAGCTTCTCTGTGCGTGAGGTCTTGTGTTTCGTTTTCAAAGAACAGTTTTAAATTCTTTACATCAAAAGTATATTTCCCTATATTATGTATATTTTGATTAACTACTTGTCCTGTCTTCTTCCCAGTTCTTTTCAAGATCGCTTCTATCCTTAGCACGAGCTCTTCTATGCTAAATGGTTTGGTTAAATAATCGTCAGCACCCAATTTTAACCCTTTTATTCTATCTTCTTTTAGTGATTTGGCTGTTAAAAAAATAATAGGAACCTCACTACCCGTACCTCTTACAAATTCTGCAAGCGAAAATCCATCCATTTCAGGAAGCATTACATCAAAAATACAAATGTCATATTGATTATTCTGAAAAGCCTTTTGTCCAGCTTTCCCATCAGTTTGAAGGTCTATGGTGTATCCTTCTTGTTCAAGATTGTCTTTTATTACAAATCCTAGGCTATCGTCGTCTTCGACTAATAATATTTTTGTCATTCGTTTGGTTATAAGATTATCTTTCTTAATGTTTGTCGGCGCAATATATTGTGTTGCTAATGTACTTGTTTTAGCTAATATTTACAATTCGTAACGAATTGCTACTTTTGTACATAATTAATAAGTATAAAAAGTCATTCCATAACAACAGTCAATAAACAGAAAAACAATGTTCTCGTTAAAGCCCGATAAACAATATCCCAAAAAATTATATTCAAAAGCTGTAATAAGGTTTCAAGACTGCGACCCTTTAAAGCATCTAAACAATGCGAAATATTTTGATTACTTCTTTAACGCTCGTGAAGACCAAGTTGCTACTATCTATGAGTTTGATTATAACGACTATTTTGAACACAATAAAACATCATGGGTTGTATATAATCATCAAATAGCCTATGTTAATTCTGCTAAAGTAAGCGAGAGAATCGGTATTATTTCTTCCGCTATTTATTTTAATGATGATACGCTAGTTACGGAATTTGTAATGACAGATGAAAATTGTACACACCTAAAGGCGGTACTGTGGACAACTTCTAAATACATCGATGTAATTACAGGCAAAAAAACTCCGCATCAACCAGAAGTAAATGCTTTTTTAACGGCTATTTGTGTAGAAGGCATCGACTTTGAACATATTAACCTTAATTCAAGAATCAAAACGATTAAACAAGAGCTATTAGCAGGAACATTTATTTAAATATTCTTCAATGCTCGTTCTATAACTGTAGATACATTATACTATTGAATAATCTGCTTATTACCTATGTCGGCACAGGAAGTACTAAAGCAATATTGGGGTTATGATTCCTTTCGACCATTACAAGAAGATATTATTCAATCGGTAGTGGATGGAAAAGACACCTTGGCATTAATGCCAACAGGTGGGGGAAAATCGCTGTGTTTTCAAATCCCAGCGTTGATGAACGACGGTATTTGTATCGTAGTTTCACCCTTAATTGCATTGATTCAAGACCAAGTTGCTCAATTAAAACAAAGAAAGATTTCGGCGATTGGTATTTTTTCAGGAATGCATAAAAATCAAATTGATATTGCCTTAGATAACTGTATCTATGGTGACGTTAAATTTTTATATGTCTCGCCCGAAAGATTACAAACCACTATTTTTATTGAAAGAGTCAAACAGATGAAAGTAAATTTGTTGGCTATTGACGAAGCCCATTGTATCTCGCAATGGGGTCATGATTTCAGACCACCTTATCTGAAAATCGCTGAATTCAAAAAAAATATCCCAAACGTCCCCCTTATTGCCTTAACGGCTACAGCTACGAAAGACGTTCGTCAAGAGATTTTGATGCGACTGGAAATGGATTCGCCCTCCGTTTTCCAACAAAGCTTTGCCCGTGACAACTTATCCTACTCGGCCTTTAATGAAGAAGATAAGGAAAGGAGACTTATCAAAATTTTGCAAAATGTACAAGGCTCGTCTGTCGTGTATGTCCGCAATCGCCGAAGAACACAGGAAATTTCAGATTTATTAAATAAGAATAATATCAATACTACTTTTTATCATGCAGGATTGAGTGCTGATGAGCGTAGTAAAAGACAAGAACGCTGGATAAAAAATCAAGTTAGGACAATCGTAGCGACGAATGCCTTTGGCATGGGTATCGACAAGCCCGACGTTAGGTCTGTCATTCATATAGATTTGCCAGATACGCTAGAGGCTTATTATCAAGAAGCAGGCAGAGCAGGACGCGATGGCGAAAAAGCGTATGCTGTAGCACTTTTTAACCTAAAAGATATTGAGAGTTTAGAGAAGAATATTTTACAGAATTATCCAGCGATTGAATTAGTCAAAAAAGTATATCAATGTTTAGGTAACTTTTTTCAATTGGCAGTGGGTGCGGGAGAATTTTCTAGTTTTGATTTTGATTTGCTCGAATTTCAAAAACGCTTTGATCTCCCTCCTACCGAAACTTATTTTGCCTTAAAAGTTCTTGAAAATGAAGGATTCATTCAACTGTCAGATTCATTTCATAGTCCTTCTAAAATTACTTTGAAAGTTGATAACCGACAGCTATATGATTTTCAACTTCGAAATCCTAAATACGATTCCTTTATTAAGCTATTGCTAAGAATGTACGGAGGCGAACTTTTCAGTACTTTCATTACCATTTCTGAAGTAAACATCGCCAAAGCTTATTCAATACCTTTGAAGGAGGTTGAAACGATGCTGTCCAATTTAGAAAAATTTGATTTGGTGATTTACGATAGACAAAAAGATAAACCTCAAGTTACCTTCCTTACTGCTCGGCATGATTCAAAAACATTGCCCCTACAAATACAAGAAATTGATTATCGCAAAGCAAAAGCGTTACAAAAAGCCCAAGCAGTGGCACATTATGTACAGCATGAAATTAGGTGTCGTACACAAATTTTATTAGAATATTTTGATGAAATTACTGACGAAACCTGTGGTATTTGTGATAATTGCTTGAAGAAAAAGAAGCGGAATAAACAAGTGATAGAAGATGAAGACTTTGCCAATAATACTCGGCAGAAAATAAAATTATTGTTGGCTAATGGAGCTATGAGTTTACAGCTAATCACTCAGATTATGCAACCGCCCAATACGCAAATATTCAAAGACATCATTCGTGAAATGATTGCTGATGGAGCAATAGCTTATGATGGCGAAGGAAATTTGAAAATTTAATGTCACTGAAAAGCTACCTTCCAGTGACATTCTTATATTTTATTGATAAATTCCAGCCGCTACATTTTCAGTAATCGATTTTGGTGCAAGCCAAGCCAAGAAAGCTCCAAGCTTATTTACCAAGCCCGGAATCACCTCTGTTTTCCCTGCGAACATAGCTGATACCGAAATTTTTGCTACCAATTCAGGAGTCATCGCTACCTTCTCTGCTGCCTTGCGCGCCTTAGCTGGAACAGCTGCTCTATCGTTAAATCCTGTATCTGTTGCACCTGGGCTGATACAAGTTACAGATACCGACGTGCCTTTCAATTCGCCTTTTAATGCTCTTGTAAAGTTTAATACAAATATTTTAGTGGCTGCATAAACTGCCATTTTTGGTAAAGCTTGGTATGCAGTAGAACTAGCAATATTCATGATATATGCTTTGGACTGGCGTTTCAACATCGGCAAAAACACATGACACATTTCAGTAAGCGTTGCCATGTTTAGGTTCATCATATCCCTATTTTGTTCAATAGAATAAGTATCAAAATTACCTACAGAGCCATATCCTGCATTATTCACCAAGATAGCTACTTCATATTGTTTTTGCTCAACCCAATGATATACTTTTCTAGCAACATCCACTGCCGCCAAATCTACGGCTAAATAATCTACTGTTACGCCGTATTTTTCATGAATTTCGATGGCTACTTCTCGAAGCAAACCTTCTGACCTTGCCACTAATAATAGATTATATTTTTGTTTAGCCAATTCTACGGCTATTTCTTTCCCGATTCCCTTGCTGGCTCCTGTAATTAGTGCGTACATGTTTGTTGTTTTGTTAGAATGCCTCAAAATTAACAAAGCCCTACCAAATGGCAGGGCTTTGTATCAAACAAATTTTAAATTATTATTTTTTCGGAGTCTTAGCTGGCGTTGCCGTTGTTCCTGTAGCAGGCGCTAAAAACTCTTTCAATTTATCTGGATCTTCAGCCTTGATAGCAACAGCTTTATCGACATACTCTTGAATTTTAGCTGTGTCTTTCGTTACGTTCGCATGATATCCTACTAAGTATCTATATGCTTCGTACAATTGTTCTTTATTAGCTTTTGCTAAATCAACCACTGACAAGAACTTTTCATAGTGTGGTACTGCCAACCATTTTGTGCCAGTATAATCCACATAGTTGTTAGTTCTAGCACGGAACAAATAGAATGGAGCAAATTTATCATTGATTGCAATTGCATTAGCAAACATTGTATCTGCTTTCATACCAGTGTTGTATCTTCCTAATGAATCTTCACGCGGCGTATAAGCTGTTGTAAAATAAAGAGCCATAGCAGCGTTGTAATAGTCAGCACTTGCCATTGGAGCTTTCTTCTTCTGTTTCCATTCAATTGCTTTTAAAGCATGTTCAGCAGCTTTTGCATATTTTTTCTGACCATACACAATTGTGTAAATTGTAGAAAAGTGGTTATTGATAGTATCCTCAGGAGCAGCCTTTAAATAATATTCAATTGCCAAAGAATCTTGTTTTAACCCTTGATATCCTTTACCAAAATAAACGTTATCCAAATAATATGGTTTTACACCCGCTTTCACCATTTGCTCTAGGTTCTCAATACCTACTTTTGGGTTTCCTAATTCAATATTTGAATAACCTTTCATTCTAAAAATATCATTATCTTTTGCTCCACCAGCTTCCGCTTGTGTTGTAAACTGCATCGCACCTTCATAATCTTTTGCTAAGAATAATAATTTAGCAGTACTTAATAAGATTGCAGGAGTAGCTTCTGCTCTTTCAACATATTTTCTAAAGAATTTAGATGCTTCTTTATAACGGTTGAAAATGATATAGTATTCACCCATTCTCTTGTAATAAGGAGCAAAAGATGAATCTGTCTCATAAGCAGTTTGGTAGTTATTGATTGTATATTGGTAGTTTTTACCTCTTAAATATACAACGCCTAATCTAACATAAGCTTTTGCTGTTTTATTAACTAAGATAGATTGCTCATAAGCTGATGCCGCTGGACCACCATCATTTTTCAATAAAAACGCATCTCCTTTTACAATTTGCATATCAGCAGTCAAAGGCTTTTTAGTCTTTTCTGTGATCAAATCAATCAAACGAACAGCTTCACCAGGATCATTTGTATGTTCAAACAATGTATAAGCTTCTGCAATACGGAAAATCACTTCAGCATTTTTCATCTTTGTATCAGCCAAAATTTTATCAAAAGCAGCTTTTGCACCTGCTCCGTCTTTATTTGCCAACAACAAAGTTGCTAAACCAACTGAGTTCAACGGTTGTTTAGGGTCTGTAGCAAGTCCTTTTTCAAATGTTGCTTTTGCTTCACTTAATTCTCCTGAACGTAATTGAGCATATCCTAAATAATATAAATTTTCACCAGTAGAGCTAGCCGATACTAGTGATGTAAATGTTGCTTTAGCTTTAATTGGCTGGTCTCCGTCCAACTGCGTCAAGCCTTGCTGAACAGTCTGCCCATTTACCGCAACGGCAAATAACAAACTTGCAGCCACCAACAGAGATTTAATCTTTACTTCCATTTTTTTTTAAAGTTTTAGTTGTAAGTAATTAAAAGTAAGTATCTAAAATCAGGTAATTCGTTTTATTAAACAAATTTCCAAAATATCTTTTGATTTTGTAACAAAAAATAAAATTAAATTAAAAAATTGTTACAATAACTCAAAATTTTATTCGCAATCTATTCAATAAAAATATTTTATTTTGTTCTACATTTTAATATTTCTCAAAATATTATGCCACGCTAGGTTAATCCATTTTTACTTGTCTAATCTGAAGTGGTTTTGTAAGTGGTAAAAGCCCCCCTTTCAGTACAATCAATTGTCCTTGTTCAAGACACATATAATTGATAAAACCTGTCCCTAGCCCCATGTAAGGCTCTTTTAAGATTAATTTAATTTGGCGAATTAATGGGTACCTTTTCAAAGCAAGGTTATATCCAAATGGTTGATAATAATCCTCTGGATTAGTACTGATTTTCTCTGAAACTGACATCACATTAATGTCTTTGATAAAACCTAACGATGCAGGGTCGTCACCATCACTAATCCAATTAGTACCAATTACGCCCATCGCATTTTTATGCGTTTTTACATATTCTATTACCTCCTTGTTCGACTTTGTGGCAAAGAAAGAAACTTTTTCTTTCTTATCTATTCCAAATTTATCCACTAAAAACGTTAAATTACTAGAGCTTGCTCCATCAAAAACCAATACAACCTCTTCACTTGAACCATTTTTGCCAATTTGAGACCATTTCTTTTTTTCCCCTTTCATAATACTTGACAAATCGTTGACAGTAATCATACTATCACGATTATCTTTATTAGTAATGAGGGCTAAGGCATCTCCTGCAAATTTAAAACTCCTATAAGTAATTTTCTCATCCTTATAAACCGTCTTCTCTTTATCGTTCAGTTCTCGTGTTATTACAGCAACTCTAGCTTTATCATTTAATAACATTGCTACTGCTTCACCCTCTTGTTTATACACTAAATTGATTTTTGTAGATGGAAAGGTCTGTTCAAAAGCCATTTTCTCAGCTTCCATGATGGGTTGAAAAGACTCATCAACAGCAACAGTAATCTCTCCTTTGGCTGGGCCATCTAATTCTTTACCATCTTTTCCTGTGTTTTTTCCACAAGAAAACAAGGTAGCGGTTAGTAGAATCGAATAAGATAGATTTAATATAGTTTTCATGGTTTTTGTGATTGTTTATTTCTTCTCGTCATAATATGAATACTCCTCATTATCGTCGTCGTCTTCATCTTTCAATTTGGTGTAAACTCTCCATGCTCTAAAAATGCCATATATTACAAGTAACGCACCCAAAGCATATGCATACCAAGAAGAAGGCAACATCATCTGTGCAAAAGTTGATTGAGGGTTAAGTATCAAAAGTAATCCTATCACAGAATATGAAAGGGCCATTAATACATTAACAAGTAAAAAAATTCTACTGGGCATGTTTTGATATTTAATATAAAACGATAATCACAACCTAATCTGATACATTTCTCATAGAAAAAAACAAAAACTAATTCCTATTGAAAAATGAAACCTGCCAGTTTCCTGACAGGTTTTCATTGTATCTTAATGCTAAATAATATAATTATTCAGATAGCACGAAGCTAATTGGTACTGTAAATCTTGAACGTACTGCACGACCAGACTGTTTACCTGGTGTCCATTTCGGTACAGATTTAATTACTCTTACAGCTTCTTCATCGCAACCAAAACCTACTGATTTAAGTAAATCTACGTTTTGGATACTACCATCAGTATTTACAACGAATTGGATATATACTTTACCAGAAACGTTAGCACGTTGCGCTGCTGCTGGGTATTTCAAGTTTTTCTGCAAGAATTTAGCAAATGCTGACATACCACCTGGGAATTCAGCTGGTTGTTCTACCGCAGTAAAGATTTCTTCCTCTTTTGGCTTTGGTGGTTCAACTGGCGCTTCTGGCGCTGTACCTCTTGCATCTGGATCTACTGGCGGACCAGCATCTTCAGTTTCACCTTTTACTGTTTCAGAAGCTGTGTTACCTTTTACTTCTTCTGGTGGTGGTTCAGGTTTTGTTACCTCTTCATCTTTTTTGATTTCAGGAGGTAAGAATTTTGTCGTCGTCACCTTTGGTAATTCCTTTGGTGGTGGTGGTGGCGGCGGTGGTGGCGGTGGTGGTGGAGTTTTATTCTCTGGTGGTGGCTGATCAATTTTCATTACTTCAGCTGTTACCTCGGTTTTAGTTTTTGCTAATTCTTCATTGATTTTATTATAAATAAATGATAATGCAAAAAGAGAAGATACCGACGCTATACCAATTATCAGAGAACGTGAAACCACTTTTGGATAAGCTTTTCTTAAGAAATAAGCACCGTATTCTTTGTTCTTATTCTTAAAAATAATGTCATCCAACGTTGCATTTGGGCTTATTACGTTTGACATAATTCCTGATGTTAATACTGTTAATGTTTCTTAATTTGAATCAAAACCTTCAAATTAAATTTTCATTGAACTAAGATAAAACTATTAATTTAGTTTTCAAAATATTGTTAACTATTTTTTTAGTTTTACTGTGATTTTTTATTAAAGACCCGATTTTTTGATTAGCTTCTCAGAATCTGGATCTATTTCAAGGATTGCATAACGCTTGTTACTTGTAATAGCACATTCGTCTAGCAAATCTACCATGTTCTTGTATTTAGCTCCTTTAGTAGCTTTAATAACAATCGTAAAATTATCACCGATTCGTCTTTTGTAGTCGAACAAAACAGTTCTAATTCCGTCTTTAGAATAATTTGTTTTCTGAAGTTGAGTTGATGCTTCTGTTGGTAAACCTTGATAGTAATATACTTTCTCGGCATCAGGCATAACAGTTAAGGTTTCAGACATTTTAACTTCTGATTTATCATCCTTTTCCGTTTTATCAGGCATATTCAACTGCATTACTACGGGCTTTGCTAACGTCGTGGTTAACATAAAAAAGGTAATCAATAAGAAACCCAAATCAACCATGGGAGTCATGTCAATTTTGGTTGACGCTTTCTTTGCGCGTTTCTTACCGCCTTTTTTGCCCCCACCGTCTTGACTTATTTCTGCCATTGTATTGGGGTTTTAATTGTTGGTAGTTAATGATACTCAAAGAGTTTTAGCTTTATAAGACCCTGCCTTTCAAAGAGAGGCAGGGTTAAAACTACTGAGTACAACTAAATAAAATCTATTGAGGCTTACCTTCAGGAGATGTAACCAATTGGAATGTGTTAATATTCTGTTCCTGCAAAGTACCAACTACTTGGTTGAACACTTTATAGTTTGAGTTAGCATCACCTTTAATAGCTACCTTTAATCCTGGATTAGAAATTTTTGCATAACTAACCCAAAGGAAAAGTTCATTATTGGCTGAATCGCAAGGAATACCTTTCAAATATCCTTTTGCTTTCGCATCTGATGGCTTTACACTTAAAACCTGACGCATAGCGCCTGCTGGATAACCTACGATTTCTGAAGCGTCATAGTTCTTCTTCATTTCCGCAGATACTGGAACAGATAGGCGGTTTGCCATTCTTTCCAACATATAATCCTTAGCAGCTTTGTCGTCTGTTCCTAAATAAATACCACCTTCTGGACTTACTGAAATAGTAAGAATTCCTTTTTCGCCAGTTATTGTTTTCTCTGAAATAGATGACGGAGGAACGATTGTTACGGCTTCTTCAGGTTTAAACTTTGCAGTAAGCATGAAGAAAGTAAGTAACAAGAACGCCACATCGCACATCGCTGTCATGTCTAGAGAAACACTTTGTCGTTTTGCTTTAACTTTTGGCATAATCTTGTTTAGTTATAAGTTGTTTGATATGAGTTATAAGATTAACCTATAACACTTAGCGCTTAACACATAACTATTAATTATGGTGAGTTGCGTAGTTTTGGTTAATGCTCAAACCAATTTCATCAACACTGTAAGTTAATTCGTCAATTTTAGACGTAAAGAAGTTATAAGCAATGATACAAACTGCTGAAGTACCAATACCTAATGCCGTGTTGATAAGGGCTTCAGAGATACCGTTTGCTAATGCAGTTGAATCTGTTGATCCTCCTGAGTTACCTAAAGCCGAGAACGCTTTAATCATACCAACTACTGTTCCTAAAAGACCGATTAGCGTAGAAACTGAAGCTAACGTTGCAATGATAGTTAAGTTTTTCTCTAACATTGGCAATTCCAATGAAGTAGCTTCTTCAACTTCTTTGCTAAGAGCAGCTAATTTTTGTTCTTTGTCCAATGAACCATCACTTGTCAACTGCTTGTATTTTTTAACAGCAGCTAAAGTAACGTTTCCTACTGAACCTTTTTGTTTGTCACATTCTTTCAAAGCTGCATCAGTATCATCTTTGTCAAGAAGAGCCTGAATTTTACGAACGAATGCATTAACATCACCACTACCTTTTGCTTTACTAATTGTAATTAGACGCTCGATAGAGAATGTCAAAGCTGTCAAGAAACAAGTTAAAAGGATTGGCACGATATCACCACCTTTAAATGCAAGAGCAAGATAATCTCCTTGGTGTGGGTGACCTGCGTTCGTTCCACCTTCAAAACGAGATCCATCTCCCATTACAAAACGGAAAAATAATTGGGCAATAACAAAAAGAATTAAAATAACCAAGCCTGCAGAAATGCCGCCTGATTTTTTTTGAGCTGGTGCTGCTGGTTTAGCAGCTGGAGTTTTTGCTTGTGTACTCATTAGTTTGGTAATTTTTGGGTTTAAGTTAAAAAACAGTTTTAGGTGAATTTTAAAATAAAAATAATGAAAATAACCTAAATACAAAAGATTCTTTTGAAATAACTTGTTTTAGGTAATGACAAAACTAACACAAAAATCTTTTAATTATGACACCACGTATATGAAGTTTTTTTAAAAAAATATTCAACAAAACCTATGTATTGTACTATAACAATAAATACATGCATTTTAAAACATATTTGCAGGACTATTTCAAGAATTTGACTTTACAAAGAATGTATATAACTTTTCAATGATTGCCTTATTTTTATAAAAACTCCTTAACTATTGATTCTAACAAGGCTATTCCTTGAGTATTTTCTCTGATTTTTTGGTAGTCTAAAATACCTATCATTTTTTCAAGGCGTTCATTTTCTCCATTTATAAGTACCTTAATACTTTCTGATTTATCTAATAAATTAGTCAATAATGCCATCAATTGTTTGAGACTACTTCCTTCTTCTGTATCCAGAAAAACAAGTGTTTTTGGCGACTCTTTTACTAGTTTAATAGCATACTGAATCGTTAAATTATCAGAAAAATTATCAATATCATAAACCATCACTGAAGGCTTTGATAGCTTTACAAAAGCTACAAAAGTATTGGTATATTTGATATTTAACTGACTATTTCGTAGTTGGATATATAAAAAAAGGCTAGACATTTTATAGTTTTTATGAATTTTAAAATGAGATGGTCTAATTTATTAACAATTAAAATAACAAATACCGTAACTTTGATTCAATCATTTGCAGTATCCCCCAAAAGCGTATGTCGAAGGTATATCATTATAATAAAGAAAATGTTCGTAGAAAAACTGGAGCATCCTCGTTAAAGGATGCCATAGAAGATATGCTTGAGCTATATAAAATTCGTTCTAAGTATAACGAAACTTATATCGTTGCTTATTGGGAAAAAATCATGGGTTCGCCGATTGCCTCTAGAACAACCCAAATTTATATTAAAGAAGGAAAATTGTTTATCCAATTAGATTCTGCTCCGCTTCGAAATGAATTATTGATGGCAAAAAACAAAATCGTTGAGCTTATCAATAAAGAAGTAGGAGAAAAAATTATTCAGGATGTTGTATTCTTATAATTACCCAGCCTTCAACCTGATTTATTGTCTCTGAGCCTCCTTTAGTTTATTTTTCAAGCTGAAATACTTGATGATAAACACAATCGCCACTACCAACGATAACCCCAACAAAGCAATATATACGCCTTGGTATTTTTCAATCTCTTCTAGCATTTGATGATTCTCTTTTGAAAAGCCCTTATGTCTTTCTGTCAATTCTACTAAATCATGATTCTTTTGGGTAAGGTCATTATTTTGCTGAATCAGTTCATTATATTTTTCTGTGAAAGCAGCAGTAGCATTGGATTGTTGGCTCTGATATTCATTTAAGATTTCATTATCTTTATCAATAATTTCATTGAGAGCATCTACCGTTTTTTGCATATCATCCTTCGAACGATTACCAAAAAGCCCTGTCGATAGGCTTTCCGATTCCTTGTATTTTTGATATAGCGTTTGTCTTTCGGTAGTAAGGTCTTTTATTTTATCCTGAGCATTACTTTTAGTAAATACAAGGCACATTAAGAATAATAAAATGAAATTTTTCATCGACTAATTAATTGTAATGATAGTTGAATATTGTTTAATAAAAATCCCACAAGTATTTTGAATTGCTTGCGGGATTGATAACGATATGCTATATGCTTCAATTATAAAGAATGTGACTGATAATCAAGTTCAAGGATTTCAGAAATATCTAATAATTTGATATTATAACGCTGAAACGCTGGCGTATCAAAATCTTCAGAATCAGTTGGCATTTTGGTTGCAAAATCTTCAATCATTTTTCGCAATCTTGGGGTATCGTCTTCTCTCGGAGGAAAAACGTGCTTAATTGGTTGTTTTTCTTCTTCTATTACTTCGTCCTCATCTTCCTCATACTCTTCATCTTCCACAACATTTGAAGGCTGTAAAGATACGGGTTCTACTTTGACTCCTTTTTTAGCATGATTACCGTTGACAGGTTGTTTCAAAGGCGTACGTACGGGTCCATCTGGTAAATCAAACCCTGCTGCTATTACCGTGATACTCATATCATCCCCCAAGTTATTATCAATGATAAAACCGAGTTTAAATCCAGCAGGAGAATTTCCGATAGCCTCCATGATGTGTGCAGTAATAGCTGTTTGCTCTTTTACTGCCATTACTTTCTGGTCACTTGTTGCAATCGTTACTAGCACACGTTTTGCGCCTTTAATATCACGGTTGTTTAATAACGGCGAATCAAGGGCTTTCTCAATAACTTCTTTGGCTCTGTTTGGTCCTTTAGCAGTAGCCGTACTCATTACAGCTTGTCCAGCGTTGCTTAATACCTTTTTAACATCCTTAAAGTCAGCATTTATCTTACCTGATTTTGTAATTACTTCCGCTACTGATTTAGCAGCATTAGCCAATACATCATCTGCATGTTCAAAGGCTTCTAAGATGTTTAAATCTTCATAAATCTCTAATAATTTATCGTTCAATACTACCAAAACAGTATCACAAGTACGTTGTAATTCAGCAATTCCTCGGTTAGCCGCTTCAATTTTCTCTGTACCTTCCCACGAGTATGGAGCTGTTACAATCGCTACTGTTAGTATATCCAGTTCTTTGGCTATTCTCGCAATTTCTGGGGCTGCTCCTGTTCCTGTACCTCCACCCATACCAGCCGTAATAAAGACCATTCTGGTACTTGGTTGCAACAATGCTTTTATCTGAGCTTCACTTTCCAGCGCGGCTAGTCTTCCTTGTTCTGGTTCTGTTCCAGCACCAAGTCCTTCTGTCAAAATTTCGCCTAATTGTAGTTTTACAGGAACTTTATTATCATTCAGGGCCTGTAAGTCGGTATTACACACTACAAAATCGACGTCATCAATCCCCATTTCGAACATGTGACTAACAGCATTGCTTCCTCCTCCGCCGACACCAATCACTTTAATGATATTGTCTTTTGTCTCAGATGAAATTTCAATATTATGATGAAAAAAATCCATATTATAAATTATTATTAAGGATTAATTAATTACTAAATAGCTCGTATTATTTGTCTTGAAAATCAGTTGAATACACTATTATTCTTCTGCCCCCCATCGCCATTCTCTACCAAGCTCTAACTCTTTTTTCAGGTTTTGTTTTATAAAAAAATCTCTTGTCGAGTAAAAATCTAATTTCTTTGCTGGCACCTTATCTACATTGGCAATTCCATACAACATCATCGCTGTGTATCTTACGGTATTAACCATTTCGTTCTTATTAATCAAATCAAAGCGATCGCAATTGGCATGATAGCATCCTACCGCATCTGGCGAAATTCCTCCAATCGGAGATGCCGTCGGTATTCCTTCCAACATAAAGCTTTGATGGTCTGAATGAAGCCCAGCTTGGTTGATAACGTTGTTTTTATATTCAGGTACGGCCTTTTGCATACTCTCTCCTATTTTTGTAAACAACGACACCATTTCGTCTCTACCTGACGTGTTAAAACCATTCGCATTATTAGCCATATCGAGGTTGAACATAAACACCACTTTCTCTAAAGAGTTATTACGCTTACTTCTCTCAATCATTGCTTTTGAGCCTAGCAAACCTTCTTCTTCTCCCATGAACATGACAAACTCTATTGTTCTTTTAGGTTTTAGATTTAATGCTTTGAAAGTGCGGGCAATATCCAAAATAGAAAACGAACCTATGCCATTATCAAGAGCTCCAGTGGCCAAATCCCAAGAATCAAGGTGTCCACCAATTACTATTTTCTCGTCACGGTATTTTTTATTGTCTCCCTTGATCGTAGCGATAACATTTCGAGCTTTAATCATTTTACTGAAGTTCTTCATATCAATTACTCCCATCAGGTTAGGTTGCTCACTCATCCAAGAGCGGATTCTGATACCACTCTCTAATGACACACACACTGCTGGAATCGCTATTAGGCTTCCAGTAACCGAAGCTGTACCAGTTAGTAGTACATTTCCTTTTACTGTGTTGACAAAAATAACCCCTGCTGCACCATATTGCATGGCTAGGGCTGTTTTTTCAGAACGGTGTAAATTCCGAGTTCCTTTAAAGGGTGCTAACAATCCGAGGTTTACTAACGCTATTTTTCCTGTTAATTGGTCTTTTACTGCTTGAAAATCTGGTTCTAATCCATTCCCTACATCCACAAGTTCTGCGGTCACTTTGGCTTCAACGGGTGTCATTGCCAATGAAACTACTTCTATGTCATGAAAGTTGTCACTTTTTTTAGGGGCAATTGCTAATGTCACGGTATCTCTTGACCAAGCCTCTACTTGAAATGGCTGATATTTTACATCTTTAAACCCATAAGATTTTAATAAGTTGTAAGTGTACTCCTCAGCTCTTTTACCATTAGCACTGCCGGTAAGGCGATGTCCAATAGTTTTACAAGCATCTCCGAGTGTTTCGTAAGCCCTACTATTGGCTACTACTTCATCGTTGATTCGCCTGAATGTCTCTATTAATTCTTCATCTTCATTTCCTAAAGGTTGAAATGCAGCGGTTGAAGTAATAAGGATTAGAATAAGAAAAACGTAAAGGTTTATTTTCATTTTGTCTGTTGTGAAATAGGAAATAATAGTGGAATTTACAAAAAAACTTGACAAACTCTAATATAGAAGCTGTTTAAAATAAGAATAAGTCCCTATTATTTCCTATTATTGATGTACTTTAAATAATTACTTATTATTCAGACTATACTGTTGAGGATATATCTCTTTTTGATATTTTTCCCAGTTTCCTTTACGGTAGTGGTTATCTCCAAAAAAAGTAACTATCTGATGAAACTGTTGAGCTTCTTGATAACCTGCCACGGGCTGAATCATATTAAATTGCTCATCTAAATACACTATCGTCGGGAAACTCATTTTTCCTTGTAAAAGCGCAACTCCTGCCTGATTGTAACCATTTTCCCAGATATATTGTTGTTTGCCAATTCTGATGGTATCCTTCATTTCAGCATCCAATTTTACAGCATAATATTTTTGATTGACAAATTCAGCTACTTTTTCATCCGTAAAAGTTTTTTGGTCCATCACCTTGCACCAACCGCACCAGCCTGTATATACATCAATTAAAATTTTTCTTGGCTCTTTTTGAGTAGCCGCATACGCTTGCTCCAAAGTCATCCAATTAATTTTGGCTTTGTTTGCTTTAGTAGCAAGGCTAGTATTGGGTGCTGTATTCGCAGCGATTTGCGCTTTCCCAGCAAAAGCTATTAAGGATATAAGAAAAGTGAAAAAAATATTTTTCATGTTTTATAAATTGGTCTTGCTCTATGAGATTTTTATCTAAAACGGTTTTCTCCTTTTTAGCAAAGATAATTGGATAATGTAATTTTAATTATAGAAGCTGTTTAAACTTTCCGTTTCTAAGGTGAAAGTATTGTATTTTTGAATTGATTTTTTCAAAATTTGAGAAGCATAGCATCGCTACGTTGAGTAAATTTTGAAACAAGCTATGCTAAAAGACTTAGTTTAACCCGAAAGGGAAAGTTTAAACAGCTTCATATTGTACTTTAAGATATTTTGTTGAATCCTACGGACAACTTTCTGAAAGATTGTCTTTAGTTCTTCCAGATTTTAGCTAAATAGCCTTTCTATACCTTAGCAATTTACAAAAGGTTTGTTTTCCTTACAAAGATTTTTGAGTAAACGGTCAACTGTTTTATTTTCACTCATTATCTTTAACTGTTTTTGACTTCAAATAAATTCATGGCTATACTTCGACACAAAAAAAGCAAACTTGTTGAGGCTGAAGAAAAACGTAGAGATTTAGGCTTTGGCACTCAAATTACAGACCCTGACACTAGGCTATTAAATAGAGATGGTAGCTTCAATGTGAAAAGAATTGGCGGTAATTTCTGGGGACGCTATAATATATTTAATGAGCTTATTATCTGTTCATGGAAACGCTTTTTTATCCTCATTGTTGCCTTTTACTTAATATTGAATTTTATCTTTGCCTGCCTTTATCAAGCCGTAGGAATTGAACACCTACAAGGTGTGGATTTAACGACCAAAGGCTCGGGCTTTATGGATGCCTTCTTCTTTTCTTCACAAACACTAACGACGGTTGGATATGGAAGAATTGCTCCCGTTGGTTTTTGGGCAAGCACTATCGCGGCTATTGAATCGCTATTAGGCTTGTTGATTTTTGCCTTGGCTACTAGTTTACTATATGGCCGTTTTTCAAGGCCTGTAGCGAGAATTTTATATTCCGATAAAGCTATTATTGCACCTTATCTGGATATTACGGGCTTTATGTTTAGAATTGTGAACGAACAAGATAATCAGTTAATTGATTTGCAAGTTGAACTGGCGGTATCCATGCTAAGAAATGAAAGCAAAGGGAAAACAGTGAGGAGGTATTACGGACTAAAATTAGAACGAAGCAAAGTCAATTTCTTTCCGGCTAATTGGACTATCGTGCATCCGATTACAGAAGATAGTCCGCTGTTTGGCTTGACTAAAGAGGATTTGCTATCAAGTGACGCCGAGTTTTTAGTACTGCTGAAAGCTACAGAAGAGACTTATAATCAAACGGTAAATTCGCGTACTTCTTTTCATGCACGTGAAGTAGTAGTAGGTGCGAAATTCCTTCCTATGTTTAGTGATGTTCCAGGCGCTGGAGTAGTAACGCTAGACTTACGTAAATTATCAGATATTCAGGATGCGCCTCTATCAAGTGAGCTATAAAACTGAAATAAAACAAAAAATAAGGGGATTCTGTATCAGCAATTCGCCTTTATCATTTAAAATGATTCAACCAAAAGCATTACAAAAAGGAGATACTGTTGGCTTAGTAGCATTGGCATGCAAAGTAGATTTTGAATTAATAAAACCTGCCATTGAGGTAATAGAAAAAGTGTGGGGGCTAAATGTAGTGTTGGGTACTTCATTGACTAGTAAGTATCATCAATTTGCAGGAACTGATGAAATCAGGGCTAGAGATTTCCAGATGATGCTAGATGACCCCAATATCAAAGCCATTATTTCGGCAAGAGGTGGTTATGGTAGCTCACGGTTATTAGATAGAATAGACTTCACTCAATTCATTCAACACCCCAAATGGGTTGTTGGATTTTCAGATATTACTGCGGTGCTTTGCCATATTCATAACCTAAACATTGAAAGTGTTCATGCTACCATGCTTAAATTATTTATGCAAGATGGCGGTGAATATGCGTTAGAGACCCTCAGAAAAGTACTTTTTGGCGAACCTTTAGCTTATCATATTCCAGCGAATGCATTAAACAAAATGGGTATTGCCAAAGGACAATTAGTAGGAGGTAATTTAGCGATGTTGACTCATATCATTGGTTCAAACTCTGATATTGATACGACGGGGAAAATATTGTTTCTGGAAGACGTAGGTGAATATTTATACAGCATCGACCGTATGATGATTCAGCTAAAACGTTCAGGTAAATTAAAATCCTTGGCAGGTCTGATTGTAGGGCATTTTTCTGACTTAGAAGACAATGAAGTACAATTCGGAAAAACAGCTAATCAGATTATCGAGGATGCCGTTGCTGAATATAATTTTCCAGTATGTTATGATTTCCCTGTCGGCCACGAACCAACCAACTGGGCAATGCCTTGTGGCAGAGAAGTGATATTAACCGTAGAAAATAATGGCGTTTGGGTGAAAGATGCTGTAAATGAGCCCTTAATCTAAAATCAACATGAACAAATCGGCACTTAGGAAACATTATTTAGTTCGACGAAAAGCACTCAGTCAGGAAAGTATCACCGAAAAGAGTCAAGCTATTTGCGATTTGTTCTTTCAGCATTTCAATCTTTCTACGATTGAATATCTTCATATCTTTCTGCCCATTATCAGGCATCATGAAATTAATACTTTTCTGATAATTGATAAAATTCAGCAGGAATTTCCTCTCGTACAATTAGTTGTGCCCAAAAGCATTCCTGAAACCAACGAGATGGAACATTATCTATACGATAAAAGTCAATTAGTTGAAAACAAATGGGGTATTCCAGAGCCTATTCCGACTATTCCCATTTTGCCTATCGATATTTCAATGGTAATCGTTCCGTTATTGATTTTCGATAAAGCAGGCAACCGTGTGGGCTATGGTAAAGGGTTTTACGATAGATTTCTCAAACAATGCGCTCCAGACCTCATTACAATTGGCTTATGCTTAGAAGAACCCATTGACGACATTGAGGATGTAAACGAATTTGATGTAAAAATCAATTATTGTATTAGTCCAAACAGACTATATTCCTTCGGATAGAAGTAAAATTTCAATAAAAAACAAGAATTCCTACAAATTTACTCTACTATTCCCAGCAGATTCCTTTTCTCTTCCAACTTTATCAAGTAATTTTGCAAACTTTTTATTTTCCCTGACTTTCAAAGGAAATTAAATTTCAATGATTCTGACGACTATTCAACGCTGTGATTTTTTTGAACGATAAATCACACGAAAGAAGCCATGAAAACTAAGATTTTAATATGCTTTTTGTTATGTATAGGTTTTAAAACCTTTGCTCAGGAAGAAAAAAGAACTTTGTATCCGATTACTGTTCAGAGACAATTGTTTGGCGTAAAGTTTATTTATGACAGACAGATTATTGATAACGCATCGGCCTTACAAATACCCTTGTTGCAAGCCAGAGATACCAAAGTAAATGTGGAGTTTCTGACTTATAAACAGCAACAAAAGCTAGTTAAGCTAATCAATATTATTCCTGCGGGAGTTTCGCTCTATACAATTTTCAATAGGGATAAAGTATCTAGCGGTTTTTATTGGTCAACAGTCGGTTCTACTTTATTGATTTCGACCTATTTAAATGTAAAAGCAAATATACATTTATCAAATGCGATTAATCGTTATAATGAGGTTATCCGAAATAACGAAATCGGGCTAAATGTACAGACAACACCTGATCATCAGGCGATAGTGGGGGTTGGATTAAAGCATAATTTTTAAGTATTTTTTTATATAATCAATTAATAATCAATTTTTAAAATGAAAGTAGCAGTAGTCGGAGCCACAGGTTTGGTCGGTGGCGAAATCCTTAAAGTGTTAGCGGAACGTAACTTCCCAGTAACAGAAATCATCCCAGTTGCCTCTGAGCGTTCAGTAGGTAAACAGGTAGAATTTAAGGGTAAACAGTACACCGTTGTTGGTTTTGATGATGCTATTAAGATGAAACCAAACGTGGCGATTTTCTCGGCAGGTGGTGGTACATCTTTGGAATTAGCTCCGAAATTTGCAGCGGCAGGGATTACAGTAGTAGATAATTCTTCAGCTTGGAGAATGGACCCTACTAAAAAACTAGTAGTACCAGAAATTAATGCGTTTACATTAACATCAGAAGATAAAATCATTGCTAACCCGAATTGTTCTACAATTCAGATGGTTGTAGTGTTGAACCCTTTACACAAAAAATATAAAATCAAGCGTGTTGTTGTATCTACGTACCAATCAGTAACAGGAACGGGCAAAGCGGCAGTTGATCAATTATTTGCAGAACGTGAAGGCCGTACAGATGTACCTGCGGTATATCCACACAAAATTGATTTGAACGTTTTACCACACATTGATTCATTCTTGGATAATGGTTATACCAAAGAAGAGATGAAAATGGTGAATGAAACCAAGAAAATCATGTTGGATGATTCTATCGCGGTAACAGCTACTACAGTGCGTATCCCAACGATTGGTGGACACTCTGAAGCAGTAAATGTTGAATTTGAAAACGACTTCGACGTAGAAGAAGTAAAAAATATTTTAGCAAATGAAGAGGGTGTAATCTTACAGGATGACCCTAAGAATTTTGTATATCCAATGCCTATTAATGCACATGGTAAGGATGAGGTTTTTGTTGGACGTATCCGTCGTGATGAAACCCAACCTAATACCATCAATATGTGGATTGTAGCGGATAACCTTCGTAAAGGTGCTGCTACTAACGCTGTGCAAATTGTGGAGTATTTGGCTAAAAACAATCTTATTTAGTAGTTTACAGGTTTGTTTGATAGTGAAATGAAAGCCGAGATAATTATCTCGGCTTTTTATTTTTTGGTAGATTTTGGGATGAAGGACTTTAGGACTGGAAGACTTACTAGATTTTGAGATAAAGGACTGTAGGACTAGAGGACTAGAGGAGGTTGGATTTTACAGTGTTCTTTAAACCGTGTTCTGTGTGTCACCATAGCCGTCAGGGTATTGATTTTAAGACTTGTAAAGGGCTTTTCTTTATTTGTATTTTATTTTTCATTTTATGTTCTTTTATGGCAAAAATGTGCCAATGTTGTAGTAGTGAGAT
>NZ_JAYFUL010000075.1:0-18326 GCF_034928825.1 Arcicella aquatica
ATTTAGCGGAAGAGGTTTGAAAAGTGCCTTTGCCATGATTGAAGATTTACATAGCTAAAATACTAAATATCAATAACATAACAAAAAAAGACTGCCAATTACTTTTTGGACAGCCTCTTCTTTTAAGCGAATTTTATGTAATTATTGTTTAAGATATGTTTTACCCCCCAATACAACTGGTTTATAATTGTAAGGTAGTTTTTCAGGTTACTAATGTCTTTTGTAAGGTTTGTAAAGATATGATTATTCTTTTGTGTTGTCATTTTCCTAAAATTATGTCCAATTGCCATCAGTAAAAACTCTAATTCAACCTTTGGTAAGCTTCTCATAGTAAATCTAGTAAACTTATTATTACTTTTCATCTGCCCAAAAACAGCTTCGACTTCTATAGGTCGTTTACTTCTGTGCTCCAAACCTTTAGGGCTATTCAATAGCTCTTTGGCTTTAGCTTTTAGTTGGTTGAGGCGATGGTTTACTTGAATCACTCTATTGTCTTGGGATTGATGACATTGTTCTCGGAGGGGACAACCTATACAGTTTTTTGCCTGATAATGAGTTATATCTGCCTCGTATCCGTTCGATGAAGTACGTGTGGAAGTTGTTACTTTTTCCATAAATTGTCCTGCTGGACATACATACAAATCAAGGGCAGGGTGATAGGGTAGATTAGCTACTAAAAAGGGATTGTCCTTATGTTTTTTCTTTTGTTCTACATGGAAATAGTTATACTTGATATAGGCTTCTACTCTTTTAGCTTCAAGAAGTTCGTAGTTTTCTTGGCTTCCATAACCTGCATCAGCTACTACTTCTTTACTTTGCTGTTGATAGGCATTCTCAAAACCTTCAAGATGAGATTCCAAGGTTGTGGTGTCCGTTGCAGTTTGATGAATAGATACATGTGTGATAAACTGATTGTGAGTAGAGATTTGAGCATTGTAAGCAGGTTTGAGTTGCCCATTTTTCATGTGATCGTCTTTAAGACGCAGAAAGGTAGCATCATGGTCGGTTTTGCTAAATGAATTACGATTACCTAAAGTCTGTAAGTCTAGCTCATACTTCTCTAACTTGGGAAGATGCTCGTCTTGCAGTTTTTTGAGTTCTTTTTTCTGAGTTTTGGTGGGTGTTTTCAGTCGCTTGTTGATAGCTGACAATTGCTTTTTTAGTTCTTGAGAGTTGATAGATTGAGGCAATTCTTCTTTGTTAACTTCTTGATTATCTGACTGAATACTCCCTTCTATATCTGATAAAATCTGATGTATTTTTGTCTCTAACTTTGCCTTGTTTTTCTCAACAGACTTCTTCCACACAAAACTATAGCGATTACTAACCGACTCTATTTTTGTACCATCAATGTATTGTACTTCTAAACTTACATAGCCCATCGATACCAGCATCTTTACCAACTCTGCAAAGAGCTTATGGATGTGTTCTTTCAATATCTGTCCTCTAAAACTATTGATTGTCCTGAAATCTGGTATGCTATTTCCAGATATATACATAAAATGTATATTCTCTTCTAAAGCTTTAGCTATTTTGCGACAGGAGTAAACATTGCTCAAATAGCTGTAGAATAATACTTTAAGCAGCATACGTGGATGGTAGGCTGTAGTGCCACCCCCTTTGTAATGGCTCATGATATGGTTTATATCCAATTCATTGACAACCATCTCAACCAATCTTACGGGATGGTCAGCAGGAATCTTGTCAAAAATATTGACAGGGAAAAGTTCAGGAGAGTAAGCTGGAAGCTGTTTGAAAAGAGCCTTTGCCATAGGACTTTTTTTACCCTAATTTAATCATTTATACCCAAAATGTCAATAAAAGAGGCTGCCAAATACTTTTTGGACAGCCTCCTACATTCAATTCAGATAAAAAAACTGACATCCGAAGACCGAAACCCGACAGCCCAAAAGCTACCAAGCCACCGTAACAGCCCCTTGTTTTTTTAATGTACCTCTTTCGGGGAAGTATTCAGCGGTGTAAGTAATCTGCCAAACGAATGAATCTGGTTTTACTAATACCCCTTTGTATTTACCATCCCAACGGTCTTCTGGGCGTTTAGAGATGAATAATAACTCGCCCCAACGGTTAAAAATCTTTAATTCAAAATCTTTGATATGAGCTGTAAATACTTGAAATGAATCATTCTGAATATCGCCATTAGGCGTGAAAATATCAGGCACTAAAATGCTCGGTTCGCATCTATCTACCACATTAGTACTTGCGCGACTAGTACAACCTAACGTATTGGTTACTTCTACGGTATAAATCCCAACATTTGATACAAAAATACTTTGGTCGGTTTGTCCAGTAGGAAACCATCTATACGTTTGCCCTGCTCCGCCACCAGCATCCAATTTTATCGGTAAAGCATCTGGCACACAAAGTGGTAATTCAGATTTTAAAGGAATAAAAGGAGATGGTAATAAGCGAACAATAATGTCATCAGTAGCTCTGCAATTGCCAAGATTAGCATTTAACGTATATGTCCCTTGCTGAGTTGGATAAATAAAATTAGTTGTTTGCCCCGTATTCCAGCGATAAGTAACGCCCGATTCAAGATTAGTACCAATAAAATCAAACCCATTTCTACAAACATCTCTGTCTGCTCCTAAATCTACTTTTGGCGATTGAGCTATTTTAATCATGCTAGTTGAACTGCCGACACAACCATTTGTACCTGTTACTTCATAACTTACAATATCCGTTTTTGGATAAGGAGAAGGCGTATAAAGTCCGCCAGGAGTTACATTCGCTCCTTTCCAAACCCCTGCTGCTGGACTCGCTAATAACTGTATCGGGCGACTATTTTCGCATACTTCATTCGGAACACTAGGATTGATAACAGGAACAGGCTTGAAAGAAACTAAAGATTTAGCGGTGCTGACACACTTTCCTGTAGCATCCATAACTGTTACAGTATACTGACCAGCCCTAGAAACCTTAATTTCAGGCGTATTTTCACCCGTGCTCCATGATATTGTTCCAGTGTTAGCATTATTAGCCTTCAGAACAATCGTATCGCCTTGACAAACCAATGGGGGCACCGTAATACTTGTAACCGTTCTTGGGCGAATGGCGATGACTAAATTACTTTCAATATACTTACAGCCCGATGGGTCTGATAATTCTAAGGTATAAGTGCCAGCGCCAAGGTCGCTAATTAAGTAATTCCTAGATGATACCAATATTGAACCCACAGAGCCACTTCTAACAGAAGCGTCAGGATTGCCATTTAATTTTAAATCATACGTGGTAGGTTGAACACCACTATTCGTATTGACAGTAAAAGCGATTGAACCGCTATTGAGTACGTCGCAATAGGTATCAGTCGGTCTTACAATAATGTTTGGATTAGAACCCAAAGCCAATAAAGTAATATTGAACGTAGTATCACAAGAAATCGTGCTTTGAATAGATACACGATAGCTACCTGCTTCTATACCTTTCAATGAACTTTGCGTTTGACCTGCTATAGCAATCCCATCTTTATACCATACAAACGTATAGGTATCAGTAGGAGAGAGGTTTTGAATATCAATTTGCCCGTCTTTAATATTACAGCTACTCGGCAATTTTCTATTGACAATGAAACTTGGTTTGGGCAATGTTCGTACTGTAATCTGGTCTTTTACTTCACAATTCGTCGTACTCTCTTTGACTGTTACCGCATAAGTACCTGCACTAGTTACTACTATACTTGGTGTTGTTTGTCCAGTATTCCATAAAAAAGTAGTTGTTGTACTAGTGCCAGCATTGCTTGCCGATAAAACGAACGAAGCATTCTGGCAAATGGTAGTATCTGCACCTAAATTAAAAGGCTTGGCTGCATACAAATTTACATTTACAGAATCTTCGGCAATACAACCATTTTTCTCTACCAATACCGTATATTTTCCAGACTTCGTTGCTACTAAAGTACGAAGGGTATCTCTAGGCGAAAAAGTACCATTTATCAACCATGCATAGTGGCTATTAGGAAGGTTATTCTCAGCAGTCAAAGTAGTCGTATTCTGACAAAGATTAATATCATTGCCTAAATCGGCAGTAGGTATGGCAAAAATTTCGAACTCCTGTGGAGGCAGTAAAGTATCGGCCAAACATTGATTACCCATGTTTACAAAAACATGGTATTTGCCTGGGGCAAGGAAAGTGTAAGAAACCTTTAAGCCTGCATCGCCAGCGCCCCCATTTACGGTGTAAACGGGCGAACCGACGGGGGTATATTTCCCATCATTGCCAGCCTGAGGAGCAGGACCAGCATAAAATCTCCAGTTGGTTTTAGTATTTTTAAAGGTCTCTCCCTCACAAAGATGATTCGTCTGAAAATTAGAAGGCGAACCAAAACAAGTATCTGAAGCCATAATACCTACACCAGAATTTTTGGTAATGACAACCGTTGCCGTAGTGGGTAATCCCAATTGACTAGTTTTGCCACTTAAGCTAAAGGCATCTCTTTGATAGTATGAAGTATCAATTTTTATTTTATTGGTTTTGCTGTAAGATACAGTATCATTGGGCAGTTTTATCACTCCCAAGGTATCAGTACCTTGAACGGCAAGATAAATTTTTCCATCAGGCCCTAGCTGTACCGAACCATAGTATTCTTTTTTGGAAGAATCTAAGGTAATTTTTGATTTAGCTAAAGAAACAGAGTCTCCTTGGGTTAAATCATAGCGTAATAACGAAGAATATGAATCAGGCTTTTTAATGGTATCAGCCTTCATCGTCACAAACAGTGTTTTACTATCTGGAGAAAATTCAACGCCATACACCGTTGGTGGAGCGGGTCCTAAATCAATAATCCTTTTATTGGTAATTGCTCCCGTCGAATCTGCAAAGTCATACACTTCTACAAGATTTCTGGCACCTCCTGGGATGGCAATAGCTAGTTTAGTAGCATCTTGCGACACCTTTAAATATCCCTGCGCTTTCTCTACGGAATCTATTTTGGAGCCAATATTAATCGTTTTTGAAATAGAAATACCATTCTTCGTCACACGATACATACGGTAAGTATTTGTTTTATAATCGTGTGAGATGACCCAATAAGTAGAGTCTTTTTTAACAAAAGTTGAGATAAGGTTTTCCGTAGAAGAAACATCGTCTAAGGGAAGGTTTTTTTGGATAATTTTCCCTTTCCCTTGATTCAATCGGATATCAACAATTGAATACGTTAATTTCTTTTCACCATTAATTTCTGTTGTGGTAAAGATATAATAATATGACTGACAGCCCTGACAGCTAGGTTGTGGTACAATCACAGCCGATTGAGTAGAATACGAACTTCCCTTTAAAGTATCAGCAGGGTTAATTGCAGCCATTTCGTTACCATCTTTGTCATATACTTTTCGCCCGTCGGTATAAAATAATAAATTACCATTTTGGTCTGCTATCGACGATACCCCTTCTACTGTATTTAATTTCCCTTCAGTATCTGGTGTAGCTGAACCATTTGAGAACTTGATACCAGCATTATTCCCAAAGAACCAAGAAGTTTCTGGTGGTTTGGGAGGAGGAGGTACGCAAAGTTGAACATTGATTTTGTTTTGAGCCGAACATCCAGTTATCGTATCGGTTACTTGTACCGAATAACAGCTTGTTGTATCGGCAATAAGCGTCTGCGTAGAATCGCCTTTAGGAAACCATCGATATTTATATTGAGGTTGTGCACCCCCATTTCGATAAGGGTCTAAGAGTATTGTACTGCCCTTACAAATCGTCGTGTCTTGTTGTGATGGTGTTTGCCCCAAAAAGAAAGCTTGTGGAGGAGCATTAATCGTAATAGTTTTTGTATAAGTTACTGGAACACCATTTTCTGTACGAATAAGTGTTACTAATTTAGGACCGGGGGTAGAATATAAGTGTGCAGGATTTTGTAAAGTAGAAATGTTTTTTAGTGTACTGGTAGGGTCACCAAAATCCCATCGCCAAGCAGTTGCCACTATTGTACCTAAATCTTTAAAAATTGTTGCTGCTGTAGAATCCGAACATTCCGACAAACAAGTTTTTGTTGCACTGAATTGAGCACTAGCCGTGTTTGTACAAACCCATGTAATAAAAACACAGGTGATGAGCAAAAAAAAACGTTGTATGCTACTAATTCTAAACATTCTTTCGTTATAAAAATATAAATACTATTTGCTTTGATATAGACAGCTATTATACCTAAAAGGTTGGATGTGAAAATACTTATTATAAAAATTGATTTTAATAAAAAAATCTTCTTTAAATTTAGATTTTTCTGTGTTAAATAAACTAGAATTTATTGTTCATCGTTCAAATAAACAGAATTATCATCCGCCGATAATATAAACGAAATTTATAAGAGTATAGCACTTTTCTAACGGAATATAATGCTTAAAATTATAGAAAACACAAAATGGTGCAAAAATATGTGGATAAAGTACATTTTGTGGGTAAGAAATATTATCTGAATAAAAATATCTTATTAAGATTTAACATTACGATTTACTGTTGATAAAGATGCATTTAACTATTCCTAATTCCATGCTGCAAAGAATTTTCCTGTTTGTATTTTGTATGTTAACTTGGTCTTTTGCAGAGGCGCAAGACGCTCAATATTCACAGTTTTATGCAGCACCTATGTTCCTTAATCCAGCTTTTGCGGGGTCTGCAAAAGCAGCTCGTGTCAGTTTAAATCACAGAAATCAGTGGCCGTCGTTAAGTGCTAACTTTGTTACCTCTTCGCTTTCGGCTGATATGTATTTAGATAAAATCAACAGTGGCGTAGGGATATTACTTACCTCAGACCGTCAGTTTACCAACTTGGTAACTACGGATATAGGTGCGTTATATTCTTATCACCTTAAAATCAATGATGGATTAAGAGCAAACTTAGGGATACAAGGTTCGTATGTAACACGTGGTGTTAATTTTGCTGACTATACGTTTGGTGATCAAATTAACACTTATTTGACGACAGGAGCATATCCCCGCTATTCGTCTGATCAGATTTTACAAGGTGGTAACAATTTAACTCCTCAATTAAAATATTGGGATTTTTCAACAGGTGCTCTTTTGTATGGAGAGCAATTTTGGGTGGGGGCTTCATTCCATCATATCAATCAACCTAACCAGTCATTTTCTAATGCAAATGCAGCCTTGCCTATGCGAATAGGTATTCAGGCAGGGTTTAATATTCCTTTGGCCGACTATATGTTGGGGAATAATCTTGGCGATGCAGTTGATAAAGAAAAAAGTATTACCCCTGTGGTTCACTACAGACGTCAAGGGCAATCAGACCAATTAGATGTGGGTGCTTATTTAACTTATTCCCCTATCGTAATTGGTGCATGGTATAGAGGTATTCCTTTGAAATCGTATAAAAAAGATAATGTAAGTATCGTTAGCCACGACGCCTTGGTGTTTTTGGTAGGCTATCGTCAAGACAATTTTTCTATTGGTTACAGCTACGATGCCACCATTTCTTCCCTAAGCTCTACAGGTGGTGCTCATGAACTATCAATTTCTTATATTTTCACGGATTTGATTCAGTCTAAAAAAAGTAATCGTCCAAGAAAAGGAGAACTAAAGTGTCCGAAGTTTTAAAATTTTTATACAAAGCCTGATTTTTCTAAGGGCTTGATAATTAATAAATTGAAAAGCAAAAACAGCTCACTTGTCATAAGTGAGCTGTTTTTGCTTTTAGTATACAGAATAGTTTTATTCTCCCAACTTCTTATAACGAATACGTTTTGGCGTAGCATCGTTACCTAAACGTTTTTTACGGTTTTCTTCATAATCAGAGAAGTTTCCTTCAAACCAATATACTTGTGAATTACCTTCAAATGCTAAAATATGCGTGGCGATTCTATCTAAGAACCATCTATCATGGGAGATGACTACCGCACAACCACCAAAGTTTTCAAGGGCCTCTTCTAAGGCACGTAATGTGTTTACGTCCAAATCATTGGTAGGTTCATCTAGTAATAAGAGGTTGGCACCTTCTTTCAGCATCATCGCCAAATGTACACGGTTACGCTCTCCACCCGAAAGGTTACCAATTTTCTTTTCTTGATCGGCACCGTTGAAATTGAATTTACTTACATAAGCACGAGCATTTACTTGCTTGCCTCCCAACATAGTATGTTCTGTACCACCAGAAATGGTTTCAAAAACAGATTTTTCGCCTTTCAACAGGTTATGTTCTTGGTCAACATACGCCATTTGTACGGTATCACCTACTTCAAATGTTCCAGCATCTGGCTGAGCTTGCCCAGTAATCAATTTAAATAACGTAGTTTTACCCGCACCATTTGGCCCGATTACCCCAACAATACCCGCAGGTGGTAACGAGAAGGTGAGGTTATCAAATAATAATTTATCTCCGTAAGCCTTTGTTACATTGTTTACTTCAATTACTTTATTGCCTAGTCGTGGACCAGCAGGGATAAATAATTCTAGCTTATCTTCTTTCTGACGGTTTTCTTCCGACATCAATTTATCATATGCCTCTAAACGTGCTTTAGATTTTGCCTGACGTGCTTTTGGTGCCATGCGTACCCATTCTAATTCACGTTGTAATGTTTTCTGACGACGAGATTCCGTCTTTTCTTCTTGTGCCAAACGATTTTGTTTTTGCTCTAACCAAGAAGAATAATTTCCTTTCCAAGGAATACCTTCGCCTCTGTCTAATTCTAAAATCCAACCTGCTACGTTGTCAAGGAAATAACGGTCGTGGGTTACGGCAATTACTGTTCCTTTATATTGACGTAAATGTTCTTCTAACCACAAAACCGACTCGGCATCCAAGTGGTTGGTAGGTTCATCTAATAAAAGTACATCTGGCTCTTGTAGTAGCAAACGACATAAAGCAACACGGCGTTTTTCACCCCCAGAAAGGTTGGCAACGTTGGCGTCCGAAGGCGGACAACGCAAGGCATCCATGGCTCTTTCTAAGCGAGTATCTAATTCCCAAGCATTATAGTGGTCTAATTTTTCTTGAACTTCTCCTTGGCGTTCTAAAAGCTTATCAAAATCTGCATCAGGGTCACCAAAAGCTTCGTTGATGTCGTCGAATTCTTTTAATAAAGCAACAATTTCAGCCACACCTTCTTCTACTACTTCCTTCACAGTTTTAGTAGGGTCAAGCTCTGGCTCTTGTTCCAACATTCCGACAGAATAACCCGCCGAGAAAACAATATCACCAGTATAGCTTTTATCCTTACCAGCAATAATTCTTAAAAGTGAAGATTTCCCAGAACCGTTTAGACCTAAAACTCCAATTTTTGCTCCGTAGAAAAATGATAAGTAGATATTTTTGAGTATTTGTTTTTGGGGTGGAACGGTTTTAGAAACACGTTCCATAGAAAAAATAATGGTTTCCTGACTCATCGGGTTAATTTATCGTTTAATGTAATTTTTATCAATTCAAAAAAATGCCAAGGCTCATGCAACAGAAAACAGTTTTCCTTGTCATTTAATTACGAACAATTTATTTCAAATAAATTTTATAATCATTTATTCAAAGATAGTATATTTAATCAAAGCCTGCTTACCTTTCTTGTATCATAGCTGTATTTGTCATTTAAATCGCTTAATTTAAGCAATACGTATATTATTAAATAATAATTTAACTATTTGAGGTTCACTTATATTCATTTATCGTTTATTTTGGGCTGTATTTAAGCATTAAAATAAAAAAGTTATGAATAGTTTGATAATGTAAACAAATCATTAGATTTTTTGCTGAAAATCAGTAAATTGCGAAAAATTTAGGTGTAAGAAGAGTTTCCATTTTCAAAATTTGTTAATTTTAGAATTTTGAAATTATTTTCAATTAGATTCGTTTCATTAATAATAGAAAAATCAGACTTTTTAAACAATCACAAAACTACTAAAATAAATTCAACCTAAACCATGAATCTCTTAGAGTTATGAGCCTTGCCAGACACTCTAATCATGTAATGTAAACCAATGGAAAATACAGTTAAGAACTCCGCCGACTATGGCTATTGTAAAGATGGTAAGGTCTATTTAAAAGGATATTCAGAATATCCAGAACGTCAGATTGGTGTTGTTAGAAACACAGAAGAGGAGGCCTTACAATATTTCGTTAATCGTTTTACGATTGCTGAAAATAAAGTAGCCTTACTTTTTGAACAAGTAGAAGAAGCTCAGAACAAAGGTTCTTACCTTACCAAACTACTTCAGCTTCGCAAAAATCTTGTAGAATTTGATGGCTTAGGAAATTTTATGCCCTTACTCGAACGTTTGGATGGCTTAGAATTGGAATTAAGAGAGCTTATTCTACACAACCAAATCAAAAATCTTGAGATAAAAAGAGCTTTGATTGAGGAGTTGAGAGAAGCAAGTAAGAGCGAAGAGTGGGCAGAAACTACAGAGGCCATTATGGAAATAAAAACCAAATGGTTGAAAACAGGCCCTGTTGATAAATCTTTACAAGATAGCGTTGAAGAAGAATTCAATGCGATTGTAGATGATTTCTTCGTGAGACGCCGTGAATATTACGCTGAGAAAAACAGAATCATTGACGAAAAACTTGCGACACTTCAACGTATTGTTGATGATGCTCGTAATTTACGTTATGAAAAAGATGTAGATGCTGGATTCCTTAAAATTAAGGATTTACAACGTGAATGGAAAACAATTAGTCAGGTTCCGCCTAAAAAGCAAAGTCAACTTTGGAAACAGTTCAAACGTTCAAGTGATTTCTTCTTTGAGCGCTACAACCGTGAAAAAGGTATTGTATCAACCCCAAGAGTTGATCCAAGAGTACAGCAGATGAAGGATATGACCACCGAATTGGAAGGATTATTCAAACAACAAGAATTAATTCCACAAACTTCGGAAAAGGCAAAAGGATATTTAGTAAAATGGAAAGAGCTATCGGCTCTTGCTAAAAATGTTGATAGAGGAATTGCTGAACGTTTCAGAAATATCTGTGATAAGATTTTCGAAATGAATTATTTGTTAAGAGTAATTAGCTATCGTCACCCTGCTTTGCATGAAAAACCAAGAATTGAGCAATTGAAAATCATGATTAATCAAATGGATTACATGACTAAAAAAGAGAAAAACGAACTAGATTCATTTATCTCTGATGCTAATTACAATGGTCAAATGGGAGATAAGTTGGTGATGAATAAAATCAACACGCAAAAACGTAAAATCTCTATGAAAGAAACATTACTAATTGAGTTCAAGAAAGAGCTTGAGATTTTGTTAGACCAGTAGATTTTGTTTAGACTTTAAGATTGAAGATTCAAGACAAAAGTAGTAAGACTAAAGATTACTAGTAATTTGAATTGAGATAAGAGTATAAAAGCCTCCTGATACAAATCGGGAGGCTTTTATACTCTTATTACTTTACATCCTCAATTGACCTATAAACTACATCCATTACTTTTCTTCTGACTTTTAAGGCGTTTATTTTATTGTTACTCACAGAAGGATGTACTCTGTTTGATAAAAATATAAATACTAACTCTTTTTCTGGGTCTACCCAAACCAACGTACCCGTATAACCTGAATGTCCATAAGAATTGGGCGAAACGGAAGCTGAAATGTAATTACTTTCACCATCAGCTGGAAGTTTGTCCCATCCCAAAGCTCTTTCCCCTTTTGGAGAAACACTGTTCGTAAAAGTATTGATGGTTTCTTCATTATAAAAAATCAAGTTATTGATGCTTCCTTTTTCAAGGTTCATCTCAAACAACTTCACCAAATCTGACGCTGAACTAAATACGCCAGCATGACCAGATACTCCACCGAGCATCGCTGCGGTTTGGTCTTGAACAGTTCCTTGTAGATTTCTTTCTCTGAACAAACGGTCGTTTTCAGTAGGTGCTATCTTGGCTTTCTCTATTCTTTTTAACGGATTAAAGCCTGTCGTTTTCATGCCTAGTGGTTCATATAGATAGGACGATGTAAAGACATCTAATCCTTGCCCAAGGATTCGTTCAACTATATGTTGCATAATCATGAAGCCCAAATCGCTATATACATAGCTAAAAGAGCCATCGCGGTCGTGTTTATTAATTAAAGGTGATTTTATTACCCATTTCCAAACAGAGTCTCTGATAGCCGTTTTGGCATACATGTCATCTGCTACTTGTAATGGATAGTCTAATGATTGCGTAGTACTATAAAACTCTTTTTTCCATCCTAAAGGAATGCGTGTTCTTTCCCAGAATGGAATATAAGCAACCAATCCTGCCTGATGCCAGAGGATATTGCGAATCGTCATATTTTCTTTATTGGTTCCTCTGAGTTCTGGAAGATAAGTAACTATTTTTTCATCCAGATTAATCTTCTTTTGGTCATAAAGATACATAACGGCTTGGAGCGTTGCCGATACTTTTGTAACTGATGCCAAATCATATACCGTTTGGTTAGTCACTGGTGGGCTATTGGGTTCATATCCAAGTTGCCCATAGTTTTTATTCAAAATGATCTTACCTTTTCTGGCAACTAATACCTGACAACCTGGAAATACTTTTTGATTAATGGATGAAACAATAATTGGGTCAATGCCTTTCAGTACATCCGAACTCATTCCCACACTTTCAGGGGATGCTTTTTCTAGTTGACCTTGTTTTCTTAGCGTAATACCATCCCCTGCAATGTATAGATTTTCTACAGAAACTGGCAATTTTCCTGTAGCGGGTATCTGCCCGAATAATACTTTTGCCATTGCTGAATAAGCGGCTTCGTCGTCTTCGTATCCACATACCAAATTAGAGACCTCTGGAAAGAATTTTAGACTATAAGGATTCCCAAACACACACACTACAATATTTGGGGTCTTTTTCTCCAATCTTTTAATAAAATCTTGTACGCCATAATTCAAGTCTAATCTACTGGCAGATTTTTTATTGATATTATGAACACTTAGAATGACGGTATGGGTAGAATCTACATTTTTGAGTACCTCATTGAATAAACCTTCATCATTTTTGGCTACGCTAGCATACTGAGCCATTGGTACAACAGCACTTAAAGCTTGTTGAAAACGGTTGTTAGTGGCGATATCTAAGCTGACAGAAACCAACTTATTATTATCTGGTGCAAGGGGCAAAAGTTTTCTAGTATCTTTTACTACAGTAATGGCATTGTCAAATAACTCTTGTTTGATTTGTTGTGCCTGAGGAGTATGTAAGTCCTGATATAAATTATTGGCTTCTATGTACTTGAATTGATTTAACCCTACCCAATATTTGGCGTGTAATATTTTCTTTACACGACTATCTATGTCTGTTTGTTTAATCAATCCCGACTGTATGGCATCTTTGATTTTATTGATGCCTTCTGGAATATTTTCAGAATATAACAAGATGTCGTTTCCTGCTACAAAGGCCTGCAAATCTATTTCAGCAGACGATGCACCTTGTCCATTACGAACTCCTTTCATATTCAAGGCATCGGTAATTACTAGGCCCTTAAAGCCCATTTCTTTTTTTAATAGATTGGTAATGATGCTCTGTGAAAGCGTTGCTGGTCGCCAATCATAAAAAGGTATTTGTAAATGACCCACTATCATACTCTTGATAGAATCATCAATCAATTGTTTGAAAGGAACCAATTCAATATTGTGCATACGTTCGAAACCATACGACACTTGTGGGAGTGTAAAGTGGGAGTCTGTATGGGTATCGCCATGACCCGGAAAATGTTTAGCACAGGCTAAAAGCTGGTTGTTTTGCATGCCTTTCATATAGGCACTACTTTTAGCCGCTACATTTTCAGGAATTTCGCCAAAAGAACGAAAGCCAATAATAGGGTTTTGTGGATTAGAATTAATATCTACTACGGGTGCAAAATTCAAATGAATCCCGAGGCGTTTACACTGGCGAGCAATCTCAGTACCCATGTTATAAATCAGTGAGTTGTCTTGGATAGCTCCCAACGTAATTTGTTTAGGAAAAGCCATCGTAGCATTGACACGCATAGCCAATCCCCATTCGCCATCTATGCCGATTAACAAAGGTATTTTGGTCGTTGACTGAAATCGATTGTTTAGATTAGTATAAGCCGTTGGGTCGCCCTGAAAGAAAATTAACCCACCGATATAATTATTTTGTATAAGGCTTTCAAGCTTTTTGAAATGAGCTTCCCCGTAAGTTGGGTTTACAGCCACCATAAAAAACTGACCAATTTTTTGGTCGTTCTCCATCGTAGCAAATACGCTATCAACCCATTGATTTTCTAGTAATTGACTATTGTTAATAAATTTGGTTGGATTTAATACACGCTGTTTCTTAACAAATTGCTTTGTTATAGTTGCTTCCTTTTTCGCTGTTAGGGGATACAAAAAACTATTATTTAATGCCCCGATAAGTGGTAGTTTTAGTACGAACCAAAGGAGAATAAGTGTAATCGAAAACCAAGAAAACTGCTTATACATTTTATCAATTAATGGTTGGGATACAAATAAAAAAGATACAAAACTACAATAAAATTAACGCTAATTAAATAGGAAGAGAAAATTTGAAAGTATAAAAATAAACCTAAATGATAATGCAGGTTAGCTGGAGGAAGATGGGAGGTATTAAAATACTACTGATTAGATAACGAAGAATATGGGAATATTATGCGGATTTTTATTGGTTTTGTTTCGATAAATTATCTTGTATTACAAACAGTGGGGGGCAGATTATTATGTATATTAATGGTTTTACTTATTACTTGTTAGGTCTTATGGATACTACCTAAGACCTAACAAGTAATAATCTATTATTGACTTTATTGGGAGATTAATTCAAAACTAATCGTCATCATCTTCCTTTTCAATGTTAGCAGGAATTTTCACAAAAGCACTTCTTTTAGGAGGAGGCATTTTACTGTTTTCTCCACGCATTACTTTCCAAATATCTTCATTGAATGCTAAATCTGGTGCGGCATCTTCATGACTAAAATCAAAATTAGTTTTGCGTTTTCCTGTATTGATAGCCACATTTCTTTGGTTAATATCCACATTAGCGGGTAAAGCTTTGAAGGTAGTTAAATCGATATTTTTAGTAAAACATCTAAACAAGGGAGTTGCGGCGGCATCGTATTGGCTCATTGGAGGTAATCCTAAAATCAATTCCATTGTTCTAAGCATACCTGCGGTAGAATACATAGTATGGTCTATAAACTTCCTTTTAGTATAGGGACTCACTACATAAGCCGTAGAGCGGTGGGCATCCACATGGTCAGAACCATTTTGAGCATCATCCTCTAGGATAAATACGACTGACTCTTTCCAGATTTTAGATTTTGATAGGTGTTCAATAAAGTTGCCAACAGCCAAATCGTTGTCAGCTATGCAGGCTTCAACACTAAATGCTCCTTTTTTAGAACCAGAGGTATGATCATTTCCCATACGAATGCTACTGAAACGAGGAACTGCATTAATG
Source organism: Arcicella aquatica (assembly GCF_034928825.1). Classification (NCBI taxonomy): domain Bacteria; kingdom Pseudomonadati; phylum Bacteroidota; class Cytophagia; order Cytophagales; family Flectobacillaceae; genus Arcicella; species Arcicella aquatica. Next base: position 15,384 of record NZ_JAYFUL010000075.1, read on the forward strand.
GCTAATAAAGAATCAAAATCTATTTCCCATTGTTTTTCACGGTCCGAATCTTTAAAGTTCATGTCCCAACCCTTATACATTTTACAAACATTCCCCTTTACACCTTCATAATTGCCTTCTGGTTCATCAGCAAATTCTCCATACGTTCTAAAAGGAATTTTGGCTCTTTTACAATAATCCCAAATGAATCCATTTTTAGGATAAGCAATTTCTCTTTGCCCTTCATAGTCATACGAACCACCTCTTCCACCATAACTTGTTACCCAGTTCTTTTCAACATAGTCGTTTGCATAAGCAGCAGTAGACCAATTATGCCCGTCGGCAGAAACTTCAGCATCAACATAAAAATTATCTAAAAGCACATAGTCTTTCACAATTTTATGTTGATTGGGCGTTAAGTTTTCTGGAAAGATGCAAAGAGACAAATCTCCATTTCCTTCTTTTACATCCCCTAATACTTGGTCATAAGTACGATTCTCTTTGATGATGTAAAAGACATATTTGATAGGAGATTTTTCACCCACTTTCATCGGGATAGGATTATCGCTTTCGCCCATCGCCATCGCTTCAACTTGTTTGCTATAAGGCGTATTCTGAAAAACAACTTGCGAATAGCTTGCTAATGTTTGCTCAGTAGGTACATCAATGATAGACATCGTACCTTTCAAAATACCTGCAATGTATTCCACTACTTCCTTATTGGCTTCAGGGTTAGCGCCTACTTCTTGCGGTTTCTTTTTGGCCATTGGATTTGGACCTTTAGGATTTGGTTTTGAACTAAAGCCTTTTCCATTGGTTACATAAATTTTATCACCAATGGTTTTTACAGCAGTTGGATACCAGCCTGTTGGAATAAAGCCTTTTGATAAGCTTTTGCCTTTTTGAGTAATATCAAAAACAGCAAGGCAGTTATTATCGGCATTTGCGATATACAAAGTCTTCTCGTCGGGCGAAAGCGCCACAGCATTAGGTGTTGAACCAATAGGAGCATTTGGGTACAGAGAAGCTGAAATATGTTCAATCAAAGTGTGGGTAGCCGTTTCAATGACAGAAACGGTATTATCGTTTCCATTGGGTACGAATAAGTACTTTTCGTCTTTTGTAAACACCATATCATTCGGATGGCTATTGGTAGGAATTTCTGCTACAATTTTGCTTTGAACAGTGTTATAAGCAATCACTTTAGCACCTCCCCAAAGCGTAATGTATAACTCATTACTTTTGGAAGCCATCATACAAGTATACGGCTCGGCACTTAGTTTTTCTTCTTTAATTACCTTTTTAGTAGCTAAATCACAGATAAATAATGATTTTGAATCTTTGGCGACTACATATAGCCGATTATTCTTGGTATCTATACAAATTCCTGCGGGCGAAATTTTAGCTTTTGGATAGGCTTCCCCTAATTTAATTTCACCATCTTGGATTAACTTTTGATTTTCTATTTTGTAAATCACTACGATATTATCGTTACCACCTGACGCATACAAATATTTTTCATCATCACTAAAGGCTAACCCTACCCAAGATTTTTTGATGATAACATCATCTAATATTTGTTCAGTAGCTACATCAATCAATGTAATGCTTTGTGTGCTTTGCCCATTGTTGGTAACTGCCAATAATTTTTGTGAGGGAGAAACCACTAGGTTTAATGGTAAATCATTAAGTTGTATGCTATTGCCAACAGGGGTTAATGACCACCCATTTGGCAAGGTAACTCTTTTTGCAATTAGACTTTCAAGAAGAAGATCTTTACCATTTTGATGTTGCGTTTGTTTGGGATTACAAGCAACGCATAACAAAATTATAGCCATTGAATAAAGTAAAGATTTCATGTGTTGGAATGGTTTGTTCAGAAATATATTTGATAAACAAGAATACAATAGCAATTGCTATTTGTAACCCTAAATTTAACAAATGGCTTTTATAAAAGTTATAAATATTTGTTATCATCTTATAAACAAAAAAAGTCAGCCCAAATCTGAACTGACCTTTGAATACTAAGCAAATAGCAATTTATTGTTTATGAATATCTGAACCCCCTGTTGAACTTGACTTTACAACTCTTGCATTTCCTTTATGATATACGTCGCTACCACCTGTAGCAGAAATACTGATTTCTTTTTCAGCCCATACATAAGCATCTGAACCACCTGTAGACGATACACTGCAATAACTTGTTTTTAAACCAGTAGCTTTTAAATCACTTCCACCCGTGGAAGTAGCTTTAAATACGGTTGCAGTACCTGTTAAAAAAACATCTGAACCTCCTGTGGTGTGACATGTAAGTTCGTCAGCATCTACTTCTAGTTTAATATCCGACCCGCCCGTTGCACTTACATTCAATTTAATTAAATCTAATTTGTTTTCTGAATAAACATCAGAGCCCCCTGTCGCAGAAATACCCGTAATATCTTTGATAGTAACGTAGACTTTTACTGGTTTTGAATTCCAGTTGAACCAACTCCATTTAGAGTTTTCAACATAGATATTCAAGCCACCATCTTTGATTTCAGTAATGATATTATCTTGTTTGTCTTTATCAGCACTAACCGTTACAGATTCAGCGCTACCTTGTTTGATATATAAATCAATACCACTGGTAACACGAATCGTTTTGAAGCCCGTAATTGAGCGATTTTCCTTAGTCGTTTGTGCCGAAACCTCGATAACAGAGATGATGGTAACAAGTAATATTAAAAGAGATTTAGTTAAATTTTTCATAATATGTTAATTGATTGTGAATGACTAATTTATCAGTGAATGAATTGTAAAGGATTAAAATTCTTTTCTATCTAAGAAATCAAGATTATTACTCTATGTGTGCTTGCCTAAAATAGGTTGACAGATTTATTATCCTGTTTAATTTACTTAAAATTGTAATATAGTTTGATTTGGGTCTGTTTTTTTTGTTCCATCGGATGTCCAAATGTTTAATTT
>NZ_JAYFUL010000076.1:0-16836 GCF_034928825.1 Arcicella aquatica
GTCAAAGATTTAAATTGCCGTGGGTTGTTGCGAGCTTTTTCGTAGGCTGTCATAGCTTTTTGTACAAAGTTCGCACGCACACACGACAATATAAATAATTAGTATTCAAAATGTCTATTTATTATTGGCAATGATTATCGAAAAAATTACAGGTGAAAAATTTGAAAACTACATTTTGAAAAATCAATTTTCTGATGCACAAGATAAAGTGGTATTTTCTTCAAACGGATTGGAAAATATTCCTAATCGTGTTCAAAAATACAATTATGACGACACAACAGAAAAATATATAAAATTTGCAAAAAATGAAGGCGAAAGATCTCTCCCTTCAAATGGTTTAGCAATTACATTACCTGATTTTTTAAAATGGAGTATTCGTTTAAGTCGAAATGATTTTTTGAATAAAGAAACAAAAAGTATGATGTGGAAACCTTTTGATTATAAAAACAAGTCTGATTTTTTTGGTTATGGATGGGAAATTTCAAAAGTTAATGATATATATTCTTATGGGTTTTCTGGTGGAAATGTTAGTGCTTTCAAAACATTTCCAAGAAATGATTTAACAATTATTTTGATGTATAATGGTAGTAATTCATTTCCAATACAATATCACGCAACAAATCATATTGCAGGATTAATCGACAAGTTATTAGTCGATGCTTATTCTCTAGTCGAAGAATCCATAACTTCTGAAAAACTAATAAATCCAATTTCTAAAAAAGAAATTTATGGATATAAAATTGAAAACGATAAAATTATTTTTTCATTTAAACTTCCAAAATCATTAAAAACCAAACAAATAAAAAGTTTTTCGGTTGGAGGTTCTTTCAATAATTGGAATCCAGAAAATGTAAATTATCAAATGGTAGCAATTAATAACACTACTTTTGAGTTAGCAATTCCAAAATCACAATTTGAAAAAGGAAAAACATATGCTTTTAAATTCGTGATAAACAAAACGGGGTGGCTTCCAACACCAAGTAAAGCGTTAAATATTGACGGAACTCCTGATAACAATTTGACTTTAAGAATAAATTAAAAAACTACGGCTAATAGCTAAGGTTTCGTGGTGGCTCAAACTAGTCGTAGGCTGTTTCCTACGACTCAAAATGATAAAGAGTATCACGCTCGTATAAGGTATCAAGGATTATTATCCCTTTTACCTTGATACATTTTAATATATTCAATAAGCCCTTCCGAGTATGATGCTCTTCCTTGTTTTAAGTCTTAGGAAACTCTAAGACTAGTTTGGGGTTGATGCGTCAGGATTAAAAATGGATAGTTTTAGAACGAAAATAGCACTTCTATACATATTAGCTTCCTCATATTATTATCAATGATTAGCATCCTTAAAACTTGCCTTGATTCTATTGTCTGGTCTTCTTGAAATTTTTAGCCTGTTCAAAGATTTCGATATAGTTTTAGAACGATATATTTATAATATAAAAATTTATGGAAACAAATTAGCAAAATATAGTGAATGCCTTGATAGATACAATTATCAAAGGCAAGTCGAAGAAAAAAGAAGTATGTTTAGTAGTAATTTTTCCAAAGTAACCCATCTATAACTGATGAATTACTTTGGAAAAAATTATTTCAAAAGAACAAAACTTTTGCCTTTAACTACACCTCCCTTTTCTCTTCTTCCAATTGCCTTTTCAATTGCTCAGTAATGGTTTTTATTGCTAACTCTTTGTTTTTCTTGGCATCATTTACCATTTCCTTTAAATCTTCTGGGATAGTAAAATATTTTTCTGCCCAAAGGTGTATTTCAAAGAGTATAGGCAATAAATCTATTCCCTTATGAGTAAGCCTGTACAAAACTTTTGCTTTGCTATCGGGGTGTTCCCGCTTTTCAATAATTTTATTTTCCTCAAGGGCTTGCAGTCTTGCAGCTAATATATTAGTGGCTATTCCTTCCGCCGATTTCAAAAAATCTCCATAGGTTGATTTTTGATACAACATTAAATCCCTTACAATCAACAAAGACCACTTGTCTCCAAATATTTCAAGAGAACAACTTATTGGGCATTCAGACCTCATTTTTGACATTATATAAAAACATTTTAAAAATAACCCAAAAACCACTTGCATTTTAAAAGTGGTTTGTATATTTGTGCTTTCAATTTGCAAGTAAATTTACAATGTTCTTAATTAAAAGTAATAACATGAAACAAAAAATTTTAATAACAGGTGCTTCTTCTGGCTTTGGTTTACTTATCGCAAACGAGCTGCACAGAAAGGGTTACAATGTAATAGGGACAAGTCGCAACCCTGAAAAATCTGGGTCAAAAGTGCCTTTCAAAATGATAGCATTAGATCTTGATTCAGAGCAATCCATAAACACTTTGCCTGATAGAATTTTCAAGGAAGTAGGTCAATTGGATATGCTTATTAATAATGCAGGCTTTTTAGTATCAGGCATCGCTGAAGAAACACCTATTGAGTTAGGCAGACAACAATTGGAGACTAACTTTTGGGGAACTATCAAGGTGACAAATGCAGTGTTGCCATATTTTAGAAAACAAAAATTTGGTAAAATAATAACTGTCGGCTCAATTATAGGGCTTGTTTCATTTCCTAATGCTGCTTACTACGCTGCTTCCAAACACGCACTAGAAGGCTATTTTAAAGCATTGAGATATGAGTTGAGTGAGTTCAATATTAGTGTTGCTATGATTGAACCGTCGGCTTTCAAAACAAATATTATGGATAACTCATCAACTCCATTAAATAAAATTGAAGACTACAATCCGCTTCGGAGAAAAATTGAAAAATTCACCAACGCCTTAGTGACGCAAGCCGAAGACCCTTCAATAGTTGCAAGTAAAGTGCTTAAAGTCGTTGAAACGGATAAACCTAAGTTCAGAAATATCGTAGGGAAAGGCACTTCTGTATTAATCAATTTACAACATTTTGCCTATGGGGTTTTAGAAAAAAATGTTCTCAATCAATTAAACAAATCTTAAAAATGAAAAATACTTTTTTTCTAATAGTCTTAATAATTCTAAAAATGACAACGTCAAATGCACAAAGCGTAAATTATTCCTACGCTACCGTCCCTACTCAATTTGTAGAAGCAAACGGGATTAAATTCGCTTATCGTTCTTATGGTAAAACAGGTGATATTCCAGTTATCTATTTTAACCACCTAACGGCAAATCTTGATAATTGCGATCCAAGAATTATGGATGCAATTGCTGCAGAGCGCCATATAATTTCTTTTGATTATCGTGGAGTGGGTGCAACTACAGGCGAGCAGGGAACAAGTATGCCTGACATGGCAAAAGATGCTATTGCGTTTATTCATGCTTTAGGCTATAAACAAGTGGATATTGTGGCATTTTCGATGGGCGGTTTTATTACTCAGGAATTACTTTTGGTAGAACCCATTTTGGTACGAAAAATAATACTTGCAGGCACTGGTCCAAGAGGTGGAGAAGGAATTAGCGATGTTGTTGGCTTAACTTATAAAGATATTTTTAAAGGACTGTTGACATTCAGAGACCCTAAGTTTTATCTATTCTTTACCCAAAATAAAGTTGGAAAAGATGCTGCAAGAGTTTTTTTGAAGCGATTGAATGAAAGAACAGAAAACCGTGATAAAAAAGTAAAACTAAGTGTGTTGAAAAAGCAATTGAAAGCAATTGAGACATGGGGGCATGGAACTCCAGTGGATTTGAGTGTTTTTAAACACCCTGTTTTAGTAGCTAATGGCGATAATGATAGAATGGTTCCTACACCAAATTCTTACGATTTGGCAAAGCGATTTCCAAATGCTGAACCAGTAGTAATTTATCCAAACTCTGGACATGGTGGTATATTTCAATATCACGAAGAATTTCTAAAAAAAGCTATCTCATTTTTAACAAAATAAGTGTCAAACAGATGAAAAGAATATCATTAATTCAACTGCACAACATCATAGAAGCAAAAATAGGGCTATACTCAATATAGAGCAAATAATGATAAAAGCGTACAGTTTCAGGCATCAATAATGCTTGGCTTTGCGAATAAAAGTGAAATGGATAAATTCTTTAAAAGTGGAGAAGTTAAAAAACTTTCTGAAAGAATATCAACTTACTGTTCAGCAGTTGATGCTTATGATATTTTTGAAACAATCACTTTTGTAAAAGATGGTAAACAAGTTAATTAATTTAATTGAAGTAAAAATAGAAATAATGAAAGCATTCATAGTTAAAAGCTACGGCAAGAAAGAAAAATTACATTTAGAAGATTGGGCAGTACCAACTGTAAATGAAAACGATGTTTTAGTACAAGTTCATTCAGCAGGTGTAAATTTATTAGATTCACTCATTAGAAATGGCGAATTCAAATTGTTTTTACCTTACAAACCCCCATTTATAAATGGTCACGATGTGGCTGGAATTGTTACCAAAATTGGTTCAAAAGTTAGCAAATTCAAAGTTGGTGATGAAGTGTATGCTCGTCCTTCAGACCATAGAGTTGGAACTTTTGCCGAATACATTTCTATTGATGAGAAAGATGTTGCCTTAAAACCAAAAAATCTTTCGATGGAAGAAGCGGGTTCTATTCCATTGGTTGGTTTAACTTCTTGGCAGGCATTGGTTGAAATTGCCAATGTAAAAAAAGGTCAAAAGGTTTTCATTCAAGCTGGCTCGGGTGGTGTTGGCACTTTTGCCATCCAGTTAGCCAAATATTTGGGGGCTTTTGTGGCTACAACCACAAGTGCTAAAAATATTGAGTTAGTAAAAAATATTGGTGCTGATTTGGTGATTGATTACAAAACACAAGATTTTTCTAAAATATTAAAAGATTATGATGTGGTATTGCATAGCAACCGTGAAAAGATAGTTTTAGAGCAATCATTGGGCATCTTAAAAAAAGGTGGTCAACTCATTTCGTTAGTTGGCCCGCCAACACCAGAGTTTGCGCAAGAAATAGGTTTGCCTTGGCATTTGAAATTTGTCACCAAACTTTTAAGTGCAAGTGCCAAGAAAAAAGCCGAGAAACTTGGTGTGAAATTTCATTTCCTATTTATGAGAGCAGAAGGGAAGCAATTAAATGAAATTACGAAACTTATTGAAGCTGGTATAATTAAACCAATTATTGATAAAGTGTTTTCATTTGAGCAAACTAACGAAGCACTGACTTATGTTGAAACAGGCAGGTCGAGAGGCAAAGTTGTTGTTAAGGTTAGATAGTTTTATTTCCCCAACTGGTCGTAGCGTCAGGATTAAAAAAAGGATGATTTTAGTACGAAAATAGCACTATATTATAGCCAACTAAGTTATTATTTGCGATATTACCAACACAATTGCATTATATTTCCGCTATATTTAGTGATTTTAGAGCTCATTCAATTGATAATCCATAGGTAATTTATGTAACGTTATTTCCGAAATTATTGGTGGCATAATAACGTTACATTTTGAAACTGGATAAGAAAATCAACAAACATTTCTACAAGAAAAATTATTCAGAGATTCGTTTTATTAATCGTCTAAAATCGCATTCAGCCCTAAAAATGCTACATTCTATCATGCAAAAAATTTGATTGAGCTGATTCATGATTATTTTATTGTCGGTTAAGTATGCCTGTCTTATTTGCAAACAAATATAAATATTTTGGGTATATTGCTCGTGTAGAGATGAAAGCTCATCTTCTATTTCCTCAAGTTCTTCTGTCTTTATTCCTTGAATAAAGTGCTGCTTTAATAATATGATGCCTTCCTGAATAGATTGCATATTATCACTCATCATTTCGTGATATTGCTGTACCAGAAAAAAAATTCTTGTATTTGACATTGATGTTTCCATGCTGTTTATGCTTTTTAACAAATGTTATGGTTATCAACTTAACGCTTAAATTGGCGAGTGATTTGTATTAAAATACAATTTTGCTATCTGAAAATAGAAAGGTATTTTAGGTGTAGCTTATTATCGGTTTTAGCTAGAAAACATCTTTTTTCAGAGCCATTTTTTGCCCATTATTGTTGAGTAATGAACGTAAGAAAGCATCATTAGAACAAGAAAAAAAATTGATTCTATCAACTTCCACTTGGAAGGACACATCACTTATAATTTTTTTTATAAACCATAAGTGTACTTTGATTATCAATTCTGTATTACTTCGATAAATATTTTCTGTTTGTCCTCTAACAATATTTTGCCATAAGAAAGTATATAATTTTTCATCAATAAATTGTAAAAACAAATGATATGCAGAACGATACTGAATTAAATCATGATAGAACATCGGGGAAATAATAAATATGTTGACCTCTACATATTGGAAATAATACCTTATTTCAGAAATTGCATTAGGTGAAATACTTGGCCAAACTCTAATGTACCGCTCCGTTTCACTTAATAAGTGCTTAACAACATTTTCTACCAAAGCGGACTTATTGATAAAGTATTCGTAAATTGTTTTTTTAGATACTTCGCACTTAATTGATATTTCATCCATTGTTACGGCATTAATACCCTGTTTAGCAAACAGGGACATTGCCGTTTCAATAATATGGATTTGTTTACTCTTCATTTTATTTTATCTCAACTCTCCAACAGCCTTTTTATAGTTGGCTATATTAACTTTATACTCCACTTTGGCGTCTATATTACTGCTATAAGCTTGTTGCCAAATCACCTGAGCTTCTAGTACATCCTTTCCAGTAATTGTGCCAGCTTTATAGCGGTCATTGGCCAATCTGAGGTTTTCTTCAGCTTGTTTCATTGAATGTCCTGTTAGCTCAATCTTTTTTACTGATTGGTTAATTTGCAACCACGCGCTTTGAGCTTGAAGGTTAATTAACTCCTTTGTTCCCTCTAATTCCCATTGTTTTGCTTGTATATGCAATGTTTGTTCTTTTACTTTCTTGGCATTTTTTCCCCAATCAAAAATAGGAATAGATACATTCAACAAGCCGTAATAAGATGTCATTGAATTTTCACCATTACTAAAATTAATTTTTTTACCTACACTACTAAACCCAGATAATGAAAAACCTATTTGTGGTTTAAGGTCTGCTTTAATCAGCTTGGTTTGAATTTGCTCAATCTCAATGGCTTTTTTTAGTAAATTGATTTCAGGTCGATTGTCTGCAATTCCATCGAAAGACTGTGTCGCCATTGCACTGAAATTTCCATCAACTGAATCCTTAATATCGAAATCTGTATGATTAGATTGCCCAATTATTTGTGCTAAATTGAGTTTAGCCAATACCAAGCCATCATTAGCTTTTGCTATGTTCAAATCAGCTTCATTCATATTTACCTCTACTCTTAATAAATCATTCTTATAAGTAAGTCCAGCATTTACTGCATTTTCGAGTTCAGCATGAAGTTGCTGCAACATTTCTTTGTACTTATTGGCAAGCACTATTTTATCCTTTACTTGAACAATCTGCCAGTAGGCATTTTCTACTTCAAATAGCACATCTACTTCGGTCATTGTTTTTTGCTCTTCTGTTATTTCAATAGCTTTTGAAGTAGCAGCTTGACCCAATTTTATTTTTCCACCAGTATAGATAGGTTGTGTTGCTGAGACAGAACCATTTAATAGGGTAGGGGGAAGTAATTTGTCAAGAGGTTTACCGACATGAACCCCCATGATTGAAGCATCAAAAGACGGGCGATTGTTGAGCCCAGCGGCCTCATTAGCAATTTTGGCTGCTGCAATTTGAGATTGTACCGCCTTTATTTTTTTATTTTGCGTCACTGCCAGTTGTCGGCATTCTTGAAGAGTTAGTGTAACGTTTTGTCCGTCACAAGGTAAACTTATCCCAGCAATTATTGTGACTGTTAATACTTTCCAATACTTGATAAAATTCATCTTCTTATTTTTAGTTTTTATCGAATTCACTTTAGTTTAAGAACATTTGGGGGATTCCCTCACACACATAGGATTAAAAAATAACCTTCTTCTCACTTATCCCCCTCAGCCCATTTTATTGTACTCATTTAAAATCTTAGAGATGTTCAGGCTTGTATTGAATTTCTACGTTTGCATCAAATTCATCGGCAGGTTCAGGTACTGGTTTTACAAATTTGTAATAAAGCACAGGAACAACAAACAAGGTAAGCACCATTGAAATAATAAGACCGAAAGCCAGTACACTTCCAAGTGGAGCCCATAGTGGAGATTTACCAACAATCATTGGGACAACACCTACTGCCGCTGCTGCTGAAGTAAGGAAAATAGGACGCATTCTACGTTTTGCAGAGGCTAAGGCGGCTGCTTTAATGGTATAATGATGTTCTAAAACCAATTCATCGGCATAATCAACGAGGATAATTCCATTACGTACTACAATACCAATGAGACTGATTACGCCCATAAAGGCAGTCATTCCTATTGGATTATTGGTGAGATATAGACCAAGAAAAGCTCCAAGTAAACTTAATGGGAAAGTTGATAAAATAATTAAGGTTTTAGCTAAACTCTTAAATTGGAATAGCAAAGTAATAAAAATCAATATTAAACTTACACCTAAAGCGTTAAGCATTCCGGGTGCATTTTCAGCATTTGATTCATAATCACCTCCATATTCAATACTGATTCCTTCTGGTAAATTTAGTTTTTCAATTTTAGGCTGAATTTCCTTTAGAATATTTGAAGCTCTGATTCCATTTTGAGCTTCAGATAAAACAGAGAGTGTTCTAATGCCATTTCGGTGTGCAATAACCCCAGTATGCCATGAAGGTTTAAGTTCTGCTACTTCATTCAATGGCACTTTCGTTCCATACATTGTACTTAAATGCAAATTTCCCAATTGGTTTACATCCTTTCTGCTATTTGCATCTAATCGAAGAAAAATATCAATGGGTTTATCTCCTTCCCATAATTGAGAAACTGCAAAACCTTTTAGTCCAGCTCCCAGCGTTTGAGTAATTACCTGATTTGGTACCCCCAAACGAGCAGCAATATCTTCTTTTACATTTAGACTAATACCTAAGTAATCATTTTCGTAGTCGGTACGTACCCAGTTTGTGCCTTTCGCTTGGCGTAAGATATCCTCTATCTGTAAAGCCACACGTTTCTGGTCGTTGATGTTATTGCCAATTACTTTTACAGCTATCGGAGAGCCTTCTTGGAAACTCAATTGTCTGAATCTAATATAAGCGTCTTTTACTAAGTATTCAAGTTTAGGACGATACTCATGCACAATATCATCAGTAGCCTTGTTATCAACGGTTGTGATAAATAATTGAGCAAAATTTCTGCGTGGAATTTCTGGTGCATAAGTAGTTTGAAAACGAGGTGAACTAGTACCTACAAAACTAGCAACACTCACAACTCTTTTATCTTTTTTCAAAATAGCTTCAACTTCTTTCACGGCTTTATCCGTTTCAGCAAGAGCTGTTCCATCAGGCATCCAAACTTCGATATTGAATTGATTACGTTCGCTAGTTGGGAAAAACTCCTGATCTACTTTACTCGCAACTAAGAAGGCCATTAATACAGCGACTACTGCAAAAACCATCGTTATTTTTGGCCAGCGGAAACAAAATTCAACAGATATATTAAATACATTTTGTAAATGATCTAATAATGATTTTCTCGGTGGTCGGTCAGATACTTTGTGTTTTAGCCCTTTTTTGATAAACACATAACATGTATAAGGTGTTAAAAACAAAGCAACTACCATAGAGGTAATCAATGCAATGGCAACTGTAATAGGTAAAGATGCCATAAAGTCTTTGGCTATACCATTCATAAAAAATGCTAATGGTGCAAAAGCAAAAATAATAGCTAAAGTGGCGGTAAATATGGGCAAAGTAAGTTGGGTTGCTGCCTGCCAAGCACCAGTCCACGGCGTAATACCCTCATCTAGTTTTTCAATATAATTATCCACCACCACAATGGCATTATCCACTACCATTCCAAGCACAATAATAAGTGCTGCCAGTGAAACCTGATGTAGTTCTACACCAATCATATTCATCAACCCAAAAGTGATAAGAATGGCAATAGGTGCTGCTATAGAAGAAACTGCTGCCATACTGAAAGGCAACAACAACATTACTACAATGATAACAGACGCAATAGCCATTCCGAACTCAATCATAAAATGGTCGATACTTTCAGCAACGACCTCTGGCTGATTAACTATCGTTTCAATTTTTATGTCATCAGGAAAGCTACTTTGAAGTTTTTTTAGTTGCTCCTCAACCTTTTCTCCAAAAGCTACAATATTATTGCCCGGCTGCATCTCTGTTGAAATCAGCATCACTTTATCATTTCCAATACGAATGTATGAAGACTCCTCTTCATAACGTCTTTCTATATACGCAACATCTTTTAGTCTTACTACTACTCCTTTAGGTGTAGTATAGATTACTTGATTGGCTATATCAGCTTCTGTTTTGTATTGACTGTTCGTAAATACAGGAATAGTATTTTTACTGATTGTCATTTCTCCAGAATAACCTGTAATGTTTTGCATTTGTAAGGTCTTGACTATCGTTCCTAAGTCAAAGCCATATTGTAACATTTTTTGGTCATCTACAGTAACATAAATTTGTTGTTTCTGCCCGCCAGAGCGATTAATTTTTGATACTTCAGGAATTGTTTTTAGTACATCTTCCATCTTATCAAGATACTTCTCTAGTTCTGCATAACTCCTTGTCGAAGAAGAGACAGCTATGATTTGAGCCGTTACATCCCCAAAATTGCTATTTGTAATTGGACCAATAACACCCGATGGAATATTACCACGAACAACGGTATTAAACCCATGCTGTAAAGTAGCCCAAAATTTCTTTCTATCTTTTACGCTTGTATGGAGCTCAACTGTTATAAAGACCTGCCCATCTCTTGTTTGCGATTTTGTTTTTTGTTTGTTTACTTCTTCAAAAGAGAATAAATATTGTTCTATTTTGGATGTTACTTGTTTTTCCATTTGTACCTCATCGGCACCAGGATAAAAAGCATAGACCATTGCTACTGGCGTATCAATTTTAGGGTCTTCGGCACGGGGCATATTCTGAAGAGAATAATAGCCAAATATCAATAACAAGCAAGTTATAACTATTGTTACCTCCTTGTATCTCATTGCAGCCTCAATAAAATTTACCTTTCGTTTTTCCATTTTTTTATTTTGCTAAAAACTGACATTGATGTATCATTTTAAAAACTTACTAATGAGCCATCTCTGAGTTGAGTCTGACCTTCCACAATAATTAAATCACCTTTAGTTAGTCCGTCTTTTACAATTGCTTCTTTACTTCCAATAAGACTACTGATGGTTATACGTTTACGAACCGCCTTTTTCTCTGTATTGACAACAAATACATAAGTAATGTCATCTGCATCTCTAAGCACTGCCGTAGCTGGAATCGTAATTACAGGAACATACTTATTTGGATTAATTTCTACATTCGCAATCATGCCAGGTAGTAATTTTTGCCCGATATTATTCAAAAGGATTTTTGCTGAATAGGTTTTTGAAACAGCATCTGCTTGTGGATTAATAATTGATATAGTTCCTTTTACTGAATCACTTAGGGTCGGAATAAATACATTTGATTGCATGCCTACTTTAAAACTTCCGATCTCATTTTCTGGAACAGTGATTTTAGCATAGACTTTATCTGTTTTAATAATAGTAAATGCTGGAACACCAGGTGCGGCCATACTTCCACGTTCAATCAACTTCTCTGTAATAATACCCGACATAGGAGCATACAATTTACTGTCAGCAATATGTTTACTGTTAATACTTTTACTGGCTTTAGCCTGAGCTAGCTTTGTTTTGATATCGATATAATCTTTTGCGGGAAGACTTCCTTTTTGATAAAGCTCATTGAGTCGCTGATACATGTCTTCGGCTTGTTCCAGGCCTGCATTGGCAATAATTAAGGCATTGTCGTATTCGGTAGCATCAATGCTTGCTAATAACTGACCTTGTTTTACAAACTGACCTTCTTTTACCGTGACGTTGTTGATTACACCAGGTACAGCAAAACCTATTTTGGTAATAATATCTGGCTCGATAGTAGCAGAATAGCTAAGTTTTTGGCGACTATTAATTTCTTCAACTTGTTGAGTAGTTACCTTAACAGGTTTAGGTTTATCTTGCGTTTCTGTGGGCTTATTTCCACAGGCTGACAGCATTAGGGTGGTCACTAATAAAGGGAAAGCCTTTACGAGATTTGACTTTATCATAAGGATATTCATGTTTAAATGATACTATAATTTGATGCTACAAAGTTGGCACACCAAGTAGCATTTAAAAAGGTCATGAATTCGCTAAGATTGGTCAGAAAGTCGTTTTTCTATTTTTGAAATGATAAGAAGTAGAGATTATTTTACAAAAATTAATATCGTAACGCATTAATCTAATTTGCGATATTCTTTTGGAGAAATCCCAGTATGTCTTTTAAAGAACTTTCCAAAGAAAGATTGGTCACTAAAATGAAGTTCTTCTGCAACTTCAGAAATGCTTAAATTTGAATCACTCAAGATTATTTTTGCTTCTTGAATAACAAAGTCGTCAATAATCTCTCCAGCACTTTTTCCAGAAATTTCTTTAACGGTTTCAGTAAGGTATTTAGGTGTAATATTTAGCTGAGAAGCATAAGCCTGAACATTGCGTTGAAATTTAACTTTTTGTTGTAAAAGAGCTACAAAGTTCATCACCAAAGTTTCTTTTCTGGACAAATTAGTACTTTTAAATATTGAGTACTTTTTAGCAAAACCGCCTAATTCGTATAGAAGAATATTAAAATGAGTATAAAGTAGTTCTTTCCCAAAAGGATGTTCTTTTATATCAACAGTACGATATAAGATTTGCTCCAACAGCTTTTTTAGGATATTAGCATCTTTAGGCTCTAGTGTCCAAAGAGGTAAGCTTTGATAAGTCAAATAACTAAAAACTTCAGAGATATTTTTAATTGTATCGGTCGCTTTAGTCATAAAGTTAGCATTAAAAGCGATACTTGATACAAGGGCATCTTTGGTAGAGACAGAGCGTTTCAAATCGTTAGGAGAAAGAATAATAATACTGTTTTTCTTAGCACTGTACTCTTCCAAATTAATATCAATCCTTAGTTCTCCTTCTAAAACAAGAAATATGATGAAACAATCTGTACGAAAATATTTCTTGAAGATTTCAAGCTCAACCAAAGGAGTATTCACTTTTATGCTAAAATCATCTGATTTTATATCATAAAGTTCAGGCTGTGGATCGTCTATCATTAAATCTGTTAATTTATAGACTGGTACACTATTCTCTTTGGGTTTCATATATGTAAATTCAACTCTCTGCTTGAGGAAATAATTCAACAGTTTGTAAATTTATTACATAATTTATAATTTTCAAGTCTTGGTTTTTCATACAAATCATTTTAATTATCATTATTTGTTTTTTTAGCCAGATTCAATACAAAAAAGCAATTCTTTATGGTATTGTATGTATTAGTCAGCATTTATTGATGTTGTTTAAGAACAAATGAAACTTGCAACTCAACAACAATCTACAATTCCTCGATAAATTAAGTATATGAAAAAAGTAATGTCCCGTCCTGAAAATCGATACAGGATTTATTAATTGATGTTACGCATTGCAATTGTGAATAATAAAAAAAGCGAATTAAATTTGGTTCATGCAAACTGACTTAGATTTATATACAGATTATCTTATTAGTTCTTTTGGTCAGACCAGTTCAACAGGTTTATCAAAAATGTTAGACAAAGCTATTAGCCACGATGATGTAACTCGCTTTTTGAAGCAAACAGCTAATGATAGTAAAGCACTTTGGAAGCAAGCTAAACCGTTTGTTGGCCAAATCGAATCCGATGAGGGTTTACTGATTCTTGATGATAGTATATCAGAAAAGCCATATACTGATTCAAATGGATTGGTTTGTCCTCATTTTGATCATTTTACAGGAATATTTGTTAATGGTATCAACTTTGTAAGTCTTCTATATAGCAATAATGGCGTGCAAGTACCGATTGGTTTTGAATTGGTAGTCAAAACCTTACAGTGTATTATTAAAAACTCGTAAAGAATGCTGGCGTTCATCCCGTACCAAAAATGAAATGTTCAGAGATTTGCTAGGGAGTGCCTACCAAAATGCTGTCAAATTTGCCTTTATTCTCTCTGATAGTTGCGGGGCGGCCCGTGCCGTATGTAAATGCTGAAAATATCAACTATATTCTCTCTATCAGGAAAAACTTGATTGGTGCAGTGAAATCTAATTTGGAGGGAGCTCTCTCAAAAAAAGACCGTGCTAATGGTAAATTCATCAAAATCAGCCAAGTTAAATTAAATCCAGGCGACCTCAAGGAAGTTTACATTCGTTCAGTAATCAACCTGTTTTGATATGTAAAGATGTCTTTACAAACAAAGATAACTCAGAGGGCGAACTCTTTTTATTATGCACTGATTTGACAAAATCTTATCAATTTATCATCTCTACCTATCAAAAACGGTGGGGAATAGAAGATTACCACAAATCATTGAAAAATAATGCCTCACTACAATAATCCCCAACTCGTAGTGTAAAAACTCAAAGGACACACTTTTTTGCAAGTTTGTGTGCTTATATTAAACTTGAAAGGATAAACATCAATGAAAAAATCAATCATTTTGCTCTTAAAGGTAAAATTTACATCAAGGCAATTCAGACGGCTTTTAGAGAATTACAACTCTTGAAAACTAAGAACCAAATAATATTTGCATAAATAGAACCTTGCGTAACATCAATTACTATTTAAAGTGAAAATTAGAGATAAATTTTGTTTTAAAGCAAGTAATTGCGCTTTGTATTATACAAAAGTAAATATGTTTTTTTACTGGTATCTGAAAGAAAAGAGCGATTCGTTAAGGTTTCTACTTGTGTTTTTCGTTGTAAAAATGGTTGTAAAAGTTTTACTACTCTATGTGTTGCAATGCCAATTCTTTCGCCAAATTCTATAAAATCATCTTGATGAATATGTCCTGAATTTTTGAAATGTTCAGATTCAAAACCATCTTTGAATAAACCCTTGTCTAAAGCAAAATCTGTATCGTCAACATGTAAACGAGTATTTATCAAATCGTAAGCAGGACTCAAAATGTAATCTCCTTTTGGAGTTTCAAGTACAGAAAAATTCTTTAAATGAGCGTCTCCGTTACTAAAAAGGTAATTGAATACAACCAAAGAAAAGTACTTGTCCATTTCTATGCGCCAAGTTGGAATATATTTTTTTATCAATTCGGCCAGTTCCTCATAACTGAATTCATATTTATAGTTGATTCCGAAGTTATCTTTCGTTTTACCTGCCAAACTGGCAAAGTCTTCTTCGCCCCATTTCAAACCGTCAGGTCTGATGTCAAAACGTTTGGTGAGATAGGAGGGAGTACCATCTTTAAAAAATACCAAAGCATTTTCTGCTGTTTTAATACTATAAACTTGGGAAGCAATTTGCATCGTGAGATGTTCATTGGCAGGGACTTGATCTACCTTTTTTAAATCTCTAGGAATTGGTTTCAGGATATACTCGCCTTGTTCGCCTTCTTTGGTAAGCCTCAATTGGTTTTTATCTAATAACAAACTTAGTTTTTCCTGAACGCCAGAAATGGAAATCCGTTTTCTATTTTCTATAAATAAATCTTCTGTTTCTTCATTCAGTTGCGGTACTTGATAGGGTAAAATATGACTAACTTTTTTGTTCTTAAATACTTTTTTCAAACAAACTGGGCTATATGTGTTGAATCCTTCTGCTAAAGTGCCAGGGCAAAACTTAATGTCTTTCATATTAATTCAAAGGTTTAAGCGTTATAGCGCCAATAGTATCATATTGAGAAGTTTTTGACAGCAATCCGAAATGGTCGTTCTCGTCAATTTTCAAAGTTATACTTTGCAATTTCTTGTTTACGCCTTCACTGAGCATATTATAGAAAAAAGGGAATAAAATTTCGGAAGTATATACTTGTGTTGATTTTGGTAATGTTAAACTAATTGATTGATTTTCAATAGATAACAAATAGTTGTCATCATACTTGAATAAGTATTTTTCCCGATTTTCTTCAGTGAGTATTCCTGCTAAAATACCATTTCTGTACACTGCCAATTGTCTCATTGTTAGATATTTCAAGGATTAATTTTCTTAATAGACCAAACCAATTCCATTCCCAAAACTTCTGAAAGTTTGGTCAGGGTTTCAAGTCTTGGATTGGCTTTCCCGCTTTCAAAAGCTTTAATTGTTCTAAGCCCGACACCTGCCAACTCTGCTAAGTATTCTTGCGTAACACCTAATTCTTCTCTTCGCTGTTTTAGTTCCTGTGATAACTCCATTTCTGTTAATTTGCGTAGTGCAATATACAGCACTTTTTGTTTAAATATATATATTATAACAAAAAAAAGTATCATAAAGTGCTGTTTTCTGCACTTTATGATACTTTTTTTGTTACTAATTACCTATTTTATTTGATTGAAAAAGAAAGTTTCGAGTAATATGAAAGTGTTGTTATGCTACTCTTTATAAAATTTTATGCCAGTAAAGCGATTTGATGATATTTCTTTTTTAAAATTATCCTTCTTATTCAAAATGCTCGGTGATATTTGTTACATAAAGATTTTTTTGGGGAGGGGAATTATGTCCGTGGGATATTTTAAATATAGAAGGAAACTTGAAAGTTTATATTTATTTAACATAATAAGTATTATAAAACTTAACATATGCTACTGATTTAACTTGACACTTAAACGTTAAGTGTATGAATATTAAGGAGTTGAAAAGAAATAAAAAAAATCGTAACTTGATACTTTATCTCCGAAAAGTAGTCGAAAGTTACCGTGCTGGATTCGTATCTTCCAAGGAATTAAAGACGGATTTGCACCTGGATTTCAAGCGGGTTC
>NZ_JAYFUL010000077.1:0-13848 GCF_034928825.1 Arcicella aquatica
TCAACGCTTGGTTTTAAAGACTATTTATGTGCATTTAAGCTAATTTGATCAATAATAACATTTCTATTTCAACTTTTTAAAAGATGTGGGTAATCAGTAGGACTTAAGTCCCTCGCTAGGGATAGGTATAAGAGATTTACTATCAACTATTTACATACTTGTAGGTAATCAATAAAAACATAAAATCACCAGCTAATAGGAAGAATAGAACCCTACTTTCCAAAAAGCCCACCAAGCATTCCACCAATACCATTACCTGCTCCGCCACTATCACTCATGAATTTGCCAGCAATATTCTTTACATCGTTCATATCCACATTCCCGTCGGCCAAAGCACCTGTGATATCACTCATGTTAAACGAAGTATCGTTAGGGTCGTTTGTCTTAGTAATTAGGCTGTTCATTACCTGTGGTAAAACTTGCGAAACAATGCCCGCAGCCGCAGTTTTGTCTAAGCCAAATTTTTGCATCAAGCTACCAATGGCTTGCTGCGCAATATTTGCCACGATAGGGTTAGCCATCAAGCTCCCTGCATTCAAGCCAGTTTGTCCACCCAATAGGCTAGTTAACGCACCCATGCCTCCTTGCCCACTTAGGGCTTGGCTTTTCAAGCCACTCGTCACGGCGGTCATGATGGTTTGCATGGCATCTTGGTTTTTTTCGTTAGGTATAGCAGGATTTTTAACGATAGCTTCCTGAGAATGATCTTTGATAAGACCCATCAATTGTTCTAACATAGGGAATTGTTTTTATCAGTTTTAAAAATTTTGAGTGCAATTATAGACAGATTTTTCTAATTTCAACCATTATTATAGAAGATTTCTAAATACTAAAAGAAACAAAGCGATGCTTGAAACAACCTCAGATAATAACACGGTGAATACGCTGAAAGAACAAATACTGCCTTTAATTGATGATTTACGATACCCAAGTGAGTCGGACGAAGCCGTTGAGTATTTCGAAATGGAATATACTACGTCCGAAAGTATTGGTATCCAAGACTTTAAGCTATTTAATGGTATTGAACCCGATAAATCTATCGACAGCATAACGGTTGAAGATTTCTTTGCGCCATTGACTAAAGTGGAAGACTGGTTTGGTGAAGAAGAAAAAAAATATGTGGACGATGCCATAAAACTACAAACCCTACTGACCGAACACCTAAAAGACATACAGGTATTAAAAGTAGGCGAAGTAGAAATTGGCGTATATTTATTCGGAATTTATGAAGAAAATAAATGGGCAGGCGTAAAGACGATTATTATAGAAACTTAGCGAATGGATTTTACCTGCTGTAGGCACTAGGCTTTAAGCAATAAGCTTTTTTTATGAAAAAATAAATATTTGCCTATTGCCTACGGCTTATAGCGAGCAAAATTAATTTTGCTTATAGGCATAAAAAAAAGAGCGATTCAGTGAATCGCTCTAATCTTTCTATTTTACTTTCGCTACTACCGCTTTGAACGCCTCTGGGTGGTTCATTGCTAAGTCAGCTAATACTTTTCTGTTTAACTCGATACCTTGTTTGTTTAATTTACCCATCAAAGCTGAGTAAGATAAACCTTCTTGACGTGCAGCAGCATTGATACGCTGAATCCATAAAGCACGGAAATCTCTTTTCTTAACCTTACGGTCACGGTAAGCATATTGAAGACCTTTTTCAATTTTGTTCTTCGCTACCGTCCAAACGTTTTTACCTCTTCCGTAAAAACCTTTAGCTAATTTGAGCACCTTTTTACGTCTTGCTCTCGACGCTACGTGATTGACGCTACGTGGCATAATCTTGGTTGTTTTTTGAAAAATGGCGGTTAATGATTAACACTTATTGAGCCAATTTTCTGGTTGAACAATAACTAAATTTTAATGTGTTTCAATGGATAATCCTAAAGAAACGAGTATTACATTACTAACATCAACGTTACTCTGTCCATATCAGCTGAACTTACTAAAGTATCGTGAACTAAGTTACGCTTACGTTTAGTAGATTTTTTTGTAAGAATGTGGCTATGGAAAGCGTGCTTACGCTTGATTTTGCCTGATCCTGTAACCTTAAAGCGTTTTTTCGCTCCAGATTTGGTTTTAATTTTTGGCATTTTATTAAACGTTTTAAATGAAAAATATAAATTTTGTAAAATAGGTTGCAAAGATACGAAAAAATATGATAGACAATACGTCAAATTCAAATAAAATGCCTTGTCTCCCTATTTTATTTGAAAGATTTTTGATTTCAAGGTATCATTTCAGCCCCTAAGTTTGTAATTTTGAGTAATGAAAAAAAATCGGAACATATCTCTCTATCTTCTATTAATAGTGTGTTTGGTAAGTGCCTGTATTTCTGAATCTAAAAAAGGAATCAATATTCCTGCGGTGCCAGAGGTAACAGAAAAGGCACGCAGAGACGCAGCCATCGCTTTTTTGACGGATGCCATTGATGCATCGCCCAATAGTTCAGAAAACTATTACAAACGTTCGTTATTATATTTAGAAAACGAGAAAATAACGGAGGCCCTCGAGGACGTCAATACGGCTATCAGTATCAAACCCAACGTAGGTACTTATTTTCAAGCGAAGGCCCTGATATTGCGGGCTTCAAACCAACCCAAACTAGCCCTTGAGGCGGCCTCAAAGGCGGAAGTGCTCAATGCCGAGTCGCCAGAGCTGTACACCCTCTTGGGGGATTTGTATCAGCAACTTAGTATGTATGACAAAGCCAAGGCGTATTTGAGAAAGGCACTTCAAATTTCGCCCAACAACGGGGAGACTTATTTTGTACAAGGCGAAATATCGGCCAAAATGGCGGATACTGCCACAGCCTTGGGCTATTATCAGCAAACGTTGAGCCTAAAGCCTAGCTTTTTGCCTGTTTATTTAAAGCTCGCCCAGATTCATACCAACCTCCGCGAGTATGATATAGCCTTGTTATATGCCAACAAGGGACTGAGTTTTCACCCTAAAAACGGCAATCTGTATCTACAAAAAGGCAATACCTACCAAAAATCATGGAAACTAGATAGCGCTATTTTGTGTTTTAATAGGGCCATCCAGTTGGATAGTTCGTTGGTAGAAGCCAGTTTCAACACGGGACTGATTTATTTCAAGTCGCGGGCGTATCGCTTGGCTCTGCCTTTTTTTGAACGCACCTTTAGGCACAATCCTCAATATCCAGAAGCCAAATTCTTTGTGGCACAGTGTTTGGAATATACGGGCAACTTTGAATTGGCAGAAACCTATTATAGCGAACTATTGGCGGCTAATAGTCAGGATTACAGGGCGTTGAATGGCGTATATCGTACTCAACACAAACAAAAATATGGGGCTTATTCATCGGGTGTAGATGCGAAATTCGATACTGCGTCGTATCAAAACTTTGAAGCTCCTGCTAGAAAAGTGGATACTACTAGTATTCGCCCTTTGAAACCGAAGGGAATTCTGAATAACTAAGCAACCATTACCTTGTATTTTGAATAAAAACAGATACTTTTGCCCCAATATTTTATAAAATATTACTCAACACAAACAAAACAAGCTTTTTGAGATTCCGTTTTGATAAGAAATGTTATTTGTAGAACATTTTCTTCCAAAACAAGGCTCAAAACAAACAAAATCCTCATGATTAAAATTAAATTACCCGACGGTAATGTCAGAGAGTATGCTCAGGGAACAACTGGGATGGACATTGCCCTCAGCATTTCAGAAGGCCTAGCCAGAAATGTATTAGCGGCTAAAGTAAATGGGAAAGTAGTAGATGCTTCTCTGCCAATCAATGATGACTGCGACTTCCAGTTGCTAACATGGAATGATACCGACGGTAAAGCTACTTTCTGGCACTCTTCAGCCCACTTGTTAGCGGAGGCAATCGAGGCATTGCACCCTGGAACAAAATTTGGTATCGGACCAGCCATCGAAACGGGCTTTTATTACGATATCGACATGGGTGAGAAAACCCTTAGCGCAGACGAGTTTAAGAAGATTGAGGAGAAAATGTTGGAACTGGCTCGCCAGAAAAACCAATATCAACGTTCGGAGGTTTCGAAAGCCGATGCTATCGAATATTTTACTGAAAAAGGCGACGAATATAAACTTGAACTATTAGAAGGTTTAGAAGACGGTTCTATTACGTTCTATCAGCAAGGAAACTTTACAGATTTGTGCCGTGGGCCACATATACCCAACACTGGTTTTATCAAAGCGGTAAAGTTGATGTCTGTGGCAGGGGCTTATTGGCGTGGAGATACTTCACGCAAGCAAATGACGAGGGTTTATGCTGTTACTTTCCCGAAACAAAAGGAGTTAGACGAATACCTCACTTTGTTGGAGGAAGCCAAACGCCGTGACCACCGTAAACTAGGAAAAGAATTAGAATTGTTTGCTTTCTCTGAGAAAGTAGGCATGGGCTTACCTTTGTGGTTGCCAAAAGGCACCATGTTGCGTGAACGCCTTGAAAATTTCTTGCGTAGAGCACAGGTGCGTGCGGGATATTCTCCTGTGATTACCCCACACATTGCATCTAAAGAATTATACATTACTTCGGGACATTATGCGAAATATGGTGCGGATTCGTTCCAACCTATTCGTACACCCGATGAAGGTGAAGAGTTTTTCTTGAAGCCAATGAACTGTCCGCACCACTGCGAAATTTATAAGACTAAGCCTCGTAGTTACAGAGACTTGCCTTTGCGTTTGGCAGAATTCGGAACGGTATATCGCTACGAGCAGTCGGGTGAATTGCACGGCTTGACTCGTGTACGTGGCTTTACGCAGGATGATGCCCATATTTTCTGTCGCCCCGACCAAGTGGAGGACGAATTTATGAAAGTAATTGATTTGGTATTGTATGTTTTCAAGGCTTTAGGTTTTGATAATTACTCTGCTCAAATCTCCTTGCGTGACCCTGAGAATAAAGAAAAATACATCGGTAAAGACGAAGATTGGGATAAAGCAGAAGCAGCCATCATCAAGTCGGCGGCAGCCAAAGGTTTACCAACCGTAGTAGAACTAGGCGAAGCGGCATTTTATGGCCCTAAGCTAGATTTCATGGTGAGAGATGCCTTGGGACGTAAATGGCAGTTAGGAACTATTCAGGTGGATTATCAATTGCCACAGCGTTTTGAATTAGAATACACAGGTTCAGACAACCAAAAACACCGCCCAGTGATGATTCACCGTGCACCATTTGGGTCGTTAGAGCGTTTTGTGGCTATCTTGATTGAAAACACCGCTGGTAATTTCCCACTTTGGTTGTCGCCAGAACAATTGGCGGTATTGCCGATTTCAGAGAAATACGAGGATTATGCCAACGAGATTTTCTTGCGTTTACAGGAAAGTGACTTGCGTGGATACATCGACCACAGAGACGAAAAAATTGGTCGTAAAATTCGTGATGCAGAAGTAAACAAACTACCATTCATGCTGATTGTGGGTGAAAAAGAATCCGAACAAGGGATGGTTTCAGTCCGCAAAAAAGGCGAAGGCGATTTGGGAATGATGCCAATCGACCAGTTTATTAGCATAATGCAGACAGAAATAAATAAAAATGTTGTAAGATTTAAAGAATAATAACTAAAAATTAAACTTGCATTTTTTTATTTTTTGAATTAGCTTTCGGAAGATTCGTAATTAAAGTGTTAATTTGTAACCTTTTATGCGAATTTTCCGTTAAATTAGCATTGGCAGTCAAATTTTGAGTTCTCAAACCTGCTTTTGTAATCATTTTAAAACAAATCATTTAGATAATATGGCGTTACGCCCGAATAACAATTTTAGAAATAATCGTAGAGAAGAAGAGCCTTATAGAATAAACGGTCTCATCAAAGGAGTACAAAATGTACGTTTAGTTGGTGAAAACGTTGAGCAAGGCATTATGGACATCAAACTTGCCTTGGCAATTGCTGTTCAACAAGGGCTTGATTTGGTAGAAATCTCACCGAAAGCCGATCCTCCAGTTTGTCGTGTTACTGATTACGCTAAGTTCAAGTACGAACAAAAGAAAAAACAAAAAGAAATTAAAGCAAACGCTGCCAAAACAGTATTAAAAGAGATTCGTTTCTCACCTAACACTGATGACCACGATTTTGCTTTTAAATTGAAACACGCTATCAATTTCTTGAAAGAAGGTGCAAAAGTGAAAGCTTATGTACACTTTGTGGGTCGTTCTATTGTGTTTAAAGAAAGAGGCGAAATCTTGTTACTAAACTTTGCAAAAGGTTTGGAAGAAGTAGGAAAAGCGGACGAACTACCACGTTTGGAAGGAAAAAGAATGTCTATTATGTTTTCTCCGAAAGAAAAGAAAAAATAATATTGAAGCAATTGAGTGATTTAGTGAATGGCGATTTAGTGATTGATAGTTTTTATGGTCAATAAATAGCTTCATTAGCAAAAAATTACACATTTTAATGCTGTAATTCAACTTTGGTCTCTTATTTGCTCTACTTAATTGTAGCATTGCTTACATCTTGTGAAACTCAGATTAATTAAATATCTAATTCCCTTTATTTTCCTAACTCTAGGAATAAAGGGAATTTTGTGTGCTGAGGGGTACAAACAAATTGACAATTCAAAAGTCACCAAATTCAAAATCCCTACTAGAAGTACACATTCAGATTCGCCAGATGCCGTTGATGATTTTGTAGCGGCCAGTCATTTTAACTCTGAAGAATCAGATGATTCGGAAGATGACGACTATTATGTATTGTGGTTTCCTAGAACTAGCAAAGATGACCACCACGTTTATATTAACCATAGCAGTATAAGCTATGTCTACACCAGTAAAATAACATTTAGTTACCTCCAGAAAATTTACCTAAAAATCAGGGCACTCCGTCTGTGATTTATCTCATTACTTCTGTATAAAGTTCAACAATCAGCATATAAAGAGCAAACAAAACGCTTCTATAAAATGTTGATATTGATACCTTTGTGTCAAGAAATGTTCATATTTCTTGTTCAACATCATATTGCTTAATTATTTAATTCTCATAATAAACTTCAATAAAATGAAACGTTTATGCTTATTCCTGCTGTGTTTGGTGTACTATAACTCCTTTTCACAGGATTCTTTAAGACTCACCCTAACAGATGCAGAAGCCATTTTTCTCAAAAACAACGCCCTGCTGTTAGCCCAAAAGTTTAATATTGAGGCCTCTAAAGCTCAAATTATTCAAGCCAAACTATGGGACAACCCAACCTTTTCGGGAGAACAACAATTATATAATCAACAAACCAAAGTGCCTGTTCCGCTAGGAAGCCAAGGACAAAGGGCTTTCCAGATTCAACAACTGTTTTTACTAGCTGGCAAACGAAATAAACAAATTGAGTTGGCAAAAATTAATGCCGAAGCAAGCGAATACAATTATTACGATTTGCTCAGGACGTTGGCCGTTGACCTCCGTACAAATTTTTATGACATCTTCTTTATCGCAAAGTCTGTTGCGATGTATGACGAAGAGATGTTGACCTTCCAGAAATTAGTAGGTGCTTACGACGAACAATATGCCAAAGGTAATATTCCCCTAAAGGAGGTAATCAGGCTAAAGGCATTTTTATTGACCCTGAAAAAAGAGCAAAATGAGTTGCGTCAGCAACTTATTGAGAAACAGGCTATCTTAAGAACGTTGCTCAATACCCGTGATGCCGCCTTTATAGCACCCGTCATCAACGAGAAAACGCTTGATAGCTTAGGTATCAATAATTTAAAGCTAGACCAATTGACAGCCACGGCTTTTGAGAATCGATATGATTTAAAAATGCAGGACGCTTCGATGAGATACGAAAAAGAAAACCTGCTTTTACAAAAGGCCTTGGCTACGCCCGACCTTAGACTTGGGTATTCTTATGACCGCAACGGTAGCTATATTCCAAATTATCACGCCCTGACTTTACAGATAGATTTACCCGTGTTTAATAAAAACCAAGGGAACATCAAAAGTTCGGAGTCAAGAATAGAGGCGGCTAGAAAGACTTTTGAACAAGGACAAACTAGCCTGCAAAACGATGTGCTACGTGCGTATTTGAAAGTGCAAGAGAACAACCGTTTAGAACAAAGTATCGACAGCAAGTTTATTACAAGTTTCGATACGCTGATTGAGGGAGTAGTAGCGAGCTATCAGAAAAGGAATATTTCGTTGATTGAATTTGTGGATTTTGTAGAATCTTACAAAAATTCAGTTGTTGAACTTAACTCTTTAAAAAGCGATAGGATGCGTTCGGTAGAAGAACTCAATTTTGTTGTCGGGAAAAAAGTACTTTAAAAACCACTATTTTTTGCTAAAAAATTCAAGAAGAAAATGAAAACTAATAACATTATTGCAGGCTTAATGATAGTTGCCACGTGCATGGCTTGCCAATCAAAGAAAGAAGAAGCAAACAAGGAAAGCTCTGAGGAATTTGAGCTATCAGACAAAGTTCGTAAGGAATTAGTCTTGGCTCCTGCTGTGCTTGAAAATATATCAAGTGAATTACAATTGACGGGTAAACTAGCGCCCTTTGAAGAAAAACAAGTAAAGGTATCGCCTTTGGTAGATGGCGTCATCGAAAAAATATCCGTGACCCTCGGCGACTACGTGAAGAAAGGGCAAACAATGGCGATTATCCATAGTTCGGAAGTAGCCGATGTGGAAAACCAGATT
This sequence comes from Arcicella aquatica, assembly GCF_034928825.1. Taxonomy (NCBI): domain Bacteria; kingdom Pseudomonadati; phylum Bacteroidota; class Cytophagia; order Cytophagales; family Flectobacillaceae; genus Arcicella; species Arcicella aquatica. The sequence continues at coordinate 8,625 of NZ_JAYFUL010000077.1, forward strand.
GTTGGGGCAAAATCAGATTTCTTGACGGCACAAAAGAACCTACAGGTGCAACAAGACTTGTATAAGTCGGGATTGGCTTCGGAAAAAGACATCATCATTGCTCAAAATGATTTGTTGAAAGCCGAAGGAACACTAAGAAGAGCCAACGAGATTTCGGGTATTTATGGTGTAAAGAACTCGTTCTATACCGTAAAAGCGCCTATTGATGGTTATATCGTGGATGTAAACAGAAACATTTCTGAAAAAATGGCGTATCGCGAAGGCGACATCGGCCCGTTCTTTTCAGTAGCCGACCTTTCGACAGTACAGGTAATTGCCAACGTGTATGAGTCGGACATTGCGAAAATCAAGGATGGATACAAGGCGTTAATCAGACTGGTAGCGTATCCTGACAGAGTATTTGAAGGAAAAGTAGATAAAATCAATAACGTACTAGACCCACAAACTAGGACGATGCAAGTACGCATCAATCTGGCGAACCCACAAAAATTGTTGAAGCCAGAAATGTTTGCGAAAGTAACCATTAGTTATGCCGATAATCAGAAAATAGTATCGATTCCGTCTGAGTCAATCATTTTTGACAAAGACAGAAATTTTGTAATTGTTTATAAAAACTCAAAAGAGGTAGAAGCGCGTAGGGTACAAGTAGCCAAAGTATTAGGCAACAAGACTTTTGTATTCAACGGATTGAAAGAAGGAGAAAGAGTAATTATAAAAAATCAATTAATGATCTATAACGCCTTAAATAACTAAGGATACGATACCATGAAAACATTATTGGCTTTATCGCTTAAATTCAAATTTGCCGTGTTTTTTTTCACGGCTGTCATTGTGGTTGGGGGTATTTTTAGTTTTATGAATACACCAATTGATGCCTTTCCCGATGTTACCAATACGCAAGTAACGATTATTACGCAATGGCCTGGACGAAGTGCGGAAGAAATAGAAAAGTTTGTGACTGCCCCGCTTGAGATTTCGATGAATGGGGTACAGAAAAAAACCACAGTAAGGTCAACTACCCTCTTTGGTTTATCAGTGGTTGTGGTGATGTTTGATGATGGTGTAGATAACAATTTTGCCCGTATTCAAATCAACAATGCCTTGCAGGGACTAAGTTTGCCCGATGACGTTGAACCAGAAATTCAACCACCGTATGGCCCAACGGGTGAGATTTTCAGGTACACGCTTGATTCAAAGTCGTTGAGTGCCAGAAAATTAAAGGAAATTCAAGATTGGGTAGTTGATAGAAATTTAAGGTCTGTGCCAGGTGTGGCGGATATTGTGAGCTTTGGTGGTGAGGTAAAAACGTATGAAATCAGTGTAAACCCAAACCTTTTACAGGCGTATAATATCACACCATTGGATGTATTTCAAGCGGTACAAAAAAGTAATATCAACGTTGGGGGTGATGTAATCACGAAAAACAATCAGGCTTATGTAGTGCGTGGGATAGGTTTGTTAGCCAATATCTCAGACATTGAAAATATCTTGGTTGAAAACATCGACGGCGTTCCCGTGTATGTAAAAACAGTGGCTACCGTCAGCGAATCGGCTTTACCGAAACTTGGACAAGTAGGCAGAGGCAACAACAACGATGCCGTTGAGGGTATCGTGGTGATGCGTAAAGGCGAAGACCCTTCGGCTGTAATCAAGAGTTTGAACGAAAAAGTAGAAGAATTGAATACCAAAATTCTTCCTGTTGATGTTAATATCAAGGCGTTTTATAATCGCCAAACGTTGTTGGATTTTTGTATCGAAACGGTTTCGCATAACTTATTAGAAGGTATTGTATTGGTTACCTTGATGGTATTGATATTCTTAGCCGACTGGCGTGCGTCTTTGATTGTGGCGATGATTATTCCACTGGCGTTGCTTTTCGCTTTTACCTGTTTGAAGTTGATGGGTATGTCGGTAAACTTGCTATCATTAGGGGCAGTGGATTTCGGGATTATCATTGATGGAACGGTGGTCGTCGTAGAAGGGTTAATTGTGGTCCTTTCCCACAAAGCACACGAAGTGGGCATGGAACGTTTTAATAAGTTAGCCAAGCTTTCTTTGATAAAACGTACAGGTACTACGATGGGGAAAGCCATCTTTACGTCTAAAGTAATCATTTTGGTGGCTCTTTTACCGATTTTCGCTTTCCAAAAAGTAGAAGGTAAAATGTTTACACCTCTGGCTTGGACGCTAGGTGCGGCCTTGTTAGGAGCATTGATATTTACGCTGACATTAGTGCCAGTGATGGTGAGTATTTTGATGAATAAGAACGTCAAGGAAAAATCAAATTTCTTTGTAGATGGCGTCTTGAAATATTCGATGATGTTGTTCAATTATTGCTTCTCGCACAAAAGAGGTACGTTTATCACTACTGCTATTATTACAATTGTTGGGTTATGGACATTGACGATACATGGTACGGAATTCCTTCCGCAACTCAACGAAGGTTCTATTTATGTAAGGGCGACGATGCCACGGAGTATTAGTCTGAACGAGTCGGTGCGGTATGCTAATGATATGCGAAAGGTATTTGAAGGTTTTCCAGAGGTGCGTCAGGTAATGTCACAAGCTGGGCGACCGAACGATGGTACTGACCCTACGGGTTTTTATAACGTAGAATTTCACGTTGATATCTATCCGCAAAAAGAATGGAAGAGCCATCTGACGAAGGCACAGTTGATTGAGCAAATGCAAAAGAAACTGGATGTATTCCAAGGGGTAAGTCTTGGTTTCTCGCAACCGATTATGGATAACGTTGAGGAGGCTGTATCGGGGGTGAAAGGTTCTATTGCAGTTAAAATTTACGGACAAGACTTTGAGTTTCTGGAGAAACAAGCGGAGAAAGTAAATGATGTATTGAAGAAGATTAAAGGTATTGAAGATTTGGGTATCATCAAAAACTTAGGACAGCCAGAGTTACGCATTGAGCTTGACCAGCAAAAAATGGACTTATACGGCGTACAGGCAGCAGATGCTGAGGCTGTAGTGTCAATGGCGATTGGTGGGCAAACGGCTAGTCAGTTGTTTGAAGGCGAACGTAAGTTTGATATTCGTATCCGTTTCCAATCAGAATACCGTAAGTCGGAAGCCGAAATTGGAGATTTGATGGTTCCGACGATGAACGGCACAAAGATTCCGATTAAGGAAATTGCTGTGATTCGTACCTTGACAGGCCCAAGTTTGATTTTCAGAGAAGACACCAAGCGTTTTATCGCCGTGAAATTCTCGGTACGTGGTCGTGACATGGGTAGTACCATTGCAGAAGCACAAACAGAGGTAAACAAAGTGATTCATGCCTTACCGAAGGGTTATGAGATGAAATGGAAGGGTGATTTTGAAAACCAACAAAGAGCGTCTAAACGTTTGGCGCAGGTAGTACCTATTTCGATGCTTGCTATTTTCTTTATCCTTTACCTGATGTTCGGAAGTTTGAAAGATGCAGGTTTGGTATTTACCAATGTGCCTTTTGCCATTATTGGGGGGTCGTTGGCATTGCTGATTACGGGAACGAACTTTAGTATTTCGGCAGGTATTGGTTTTATTGCCTTGTTCGGGATTTGTATTCAGAATGGGGTAATTATGATTGAGGTATTCAAAGATAACCTGCATCGAAAGCTATCCTTGCATGAGTCTATTTTACAGGGAGTTCAGTCGCGGGTGCGTCCCGTAATGATGACCGCCTTGATGGGTATTTTCGGGATGTTGCCAGCGGCGGTTTCGTCAGGCATTGGTTCGGAATCACAAAAACCATTGGCAATTGTCGTAATTGGTGGGCTAGTAGGTGCAACAGTACTGACATTATTCATTTTCCCACTGTTTTACGAAAGAGTATATCGTAATAAATAACAGGGCTTGCATAATCATTGGTGGTTAGTTGTTTGTACAAAATTATTTTTTCATAAATTATTGTGTTTTCTGTAAATTAAATTTTGAAAAACGATAATAATGTAACTACTTTTGTACCAAACAATTAACCACTAATAATTTATACATACCCATGAAAAAAGTGTACTATTTTGTGCTTTTTTTAGTTTTCTTAAAAGCTATTGAAGTGTTGGCCCACTAAACACTCGCAAATCTGTAAAATACTCCAAGAGGTAGTTTCTTTTTGAAGTCATCTAGTAAATAAAGCTCTCCGAACTCATGATTTTGCGTTTGGCTGAATGAACATTTTACTAAATTTTCAACGATTAACGAAGAGAAACCCATTGAGTACATATTCAAGATTAAGAAATAATTTTCTTTGTCCAAGATTTGTGCTACCGTTTTGAGTAATTCATTTATTTGCTCTTCCAAAATCCATTTTTCACCATCGGGGCCACGGCCATACGCTGGGGGGTCTAGTATTATGCCTTGGTAAACGTTGCCACGTTTCGCTTCGCGTTTTACAAACTTCAAAGCGTCTTCTACTACCCAACGAATATTTTCAAGATTGCTCGCTTCCATGTTCTCTCTCGACCATGAAATTACTTGCTTGATAGAATCAACATGGGTAATATCCGCACCAGCCTGCTTGGCAGCAATTGATGCCCCACCAGTATAAGCAAATAGGTTAAGGACTTTAGGAGTCTTGACAGGAAGTTTTTTTACTTTATCAACGATAAATTCCCAATTGGAGGCTTGTTCTGGAAAAATCCCGACGTGTTTGAAAGACGAAAGGGCTAATTTAAAACTCAAATCCAAGGCATTGGTTTTATAAGGCATAAACCAACGTTCTTCCACGCCTTTTTTTACAATCCACTCTCCTTTTTCCTGCGAACCTTTATCTTTTTTAAAAGTAGCGTGGGCGCTCCTCTCCCATTCTGAATCAGGCATAGACTTATCCCAAGCGGCTTGTGGCTCTGGTCGGCGCAGGATATACTTCCCAAATTTCTCTAATTTCTCGAAACCACCAGAATCAATCAGTTGATATTCTTTCCAGTTTTGGGGTGTTTCAAGTTTAATAATCTCTTGTTGCATAAATTGTGCTGTCTATGGAATCTATATTGATTTTGTCATCAACAAAAAAAGCGGTATCCCAAATAAGAATGTCGCTAGATATTATTTTGTAAAACCTCATCCCCCAGCCCCTTCTCCTTCAGAGAAGGGGAGCAGACCTTAGTGCTTAAAGCTCCCCTCTCTGAAGCAGGGCTGTTAAGTTCTAATATTGGAACATAGTTCTTTGAAATTTTGACCAAATATTATTTGGGCGTACTTAATAGAATCATTGACATTTTGTCTGAGATAA
>NZ_JAYFUL010000078.1:0-12597 GCF_034928825.1 Arcicella aquatica
ATTTCTAAAAACTCAATTGAGTTTGATATATCTTCTAAATTCATTGTATCAGATTTTGAAGACAAAATTAATAAAATAAATCAATAGCCTGACGGCTATGGTGTGCCACAGACCACGGAAAAGGCCTATATACAGAATATTTTCTTTCAATTCTATCTTATCTCCCATTTTGTAAATACTACCAAGGACCATTCTGCTTCACTTGATAAAATTCAGAGCCGTTAAATCTAAAAAGTCCTTGCCCAGTACCCCACCACATATTTCCAGATTTATCCTGAAACATACTTTGGACACAACAATTTAAACCGTTAGCAGGTGTAAATACAGTAAATGCTTTGGAATTTGATAGAGGAACTGATGGGTCAAATCTGGTAGTACTGCCACGTGCTGTAATCCAAACGATACCTGACTGTTCTATCATTATTCCCCAAAACTCTGTTCCTCCTAAGCCATCTTTGGGAGTATATTCTGTAAAAGTTTTGCCATCAAATTTACAAATACCGTTTTTCATGGTAAACCACATATTGCCCAATTTATCTTGAGCGATACCTCCTCCATAGTTATCGCCCAAACCTTGTTTTTCATTGAAATTTACAATCGTTTTTCCATCATAGCGAAACACCCCTTTATCAGACGAAGCAAACCAAATATTTCCATCCTTGTCCTCCATAATGCCCGCAACATTGATAGAGGGAAGCAAAGGAAATAACGAGAAACATTGACTACCCAAACTATCTGCTGTTGGATTATATTGATAAACTCCGCCGTGTGTACCTACCCAAACTGTCCCCGATTTGTCAACAAGAATACTTTTCCGACTTATATTAATATGTTGTAGTCCATCTTTTTGATGATAATTTCTAAATCTTTTACCAACTACCTGTCTGGAATCATATTTATATACTCCTTGGTCAGTACCAAACCACATATTGCCATTTTTATCTTCATCAATGGCAAAAACAGTATTGTTCGTAAAACCATCAGGATTAGAAAAATAGGTTAAGTTTTTTTTATCATACCTCACTACGCCTTCGCCAATGGTGCCAAACCATAAATTTCCTTTCGAGTCTTCAAAAATACTTCGGATGTATTGACTCACTAAAGTAGTGTCAAAATCAGGAGCTAAAGCCGCTGAATTAAAGTTTTTTATCACTCTTGGACTTGGTTTGGAAACAATTGGGGCTTTGAGGGTGTTGGCTTTTTCTTGCCCGTGGCAGGAAGTAAAAATCATCAAAAAGCTAAAAAGTACTATTTTGTTCAATGTCATAATCATAGTTTTTTACTGTTTAGAATTTTGATAGTTTTAGGTTTTTAATGTTAGCTTAGATGAGATTAAGTAATTAGCACATCAAATAAAAAAAATGCCAGTTAAGACACTGGCAACCGCAAAAAATGCACAAGCAAAAGGTTTGTCAGCCTATTACTTGTGCAAGCTACAAATTTGTTCAAAAGTTTAGTTTTTTCTGACGTTGAAAATTCAAATTCTAACAACTAATTCTAATGACTCTGTAAAGTTGTTTTTTAAGCTTATAATTGTTTTATTTAGCTAAATATGTTAACCCACCATCTACAAGGAGTTCAGCACCAAGCATAAACGAAGAATCATCAGAAGCTAGGAAAACCGCTGTTTTGCCAATGTCAGATGGTTGCCCAATCCTTCCTATCGGCATTAAATCTGCAAAGTGTTTTTTTACGGCATCAATTTGTTCTGTTGGAACAAACTTCTCAAATGCCGGAGTATCGGTCGTACCTGGTGTTATTACATTTGCTCTAATTTTTCTACTTAAAAGGTCGCTTGAAAATGCTTTTGCGAAATAGATTACAGCCGCTTTTGCAGCACCATAAAGCGTAAAAGACGGATAAGCCCTATGTGCCGCATTAGACCCTATAAGAATAATAGAACCACCATCATTCATATAGGGCAGTGCTTTATGAACCGTGAAGTAAACACTTTTCATATTTAAATCCATTGTCTTGTCATAGTCAGATTCTCCAATATCTGCCACAGTTCCTACTGCACCACCACCTGCATTGGCAACAATAATATCTATTTTACCAAATTTTTCAGATGCTTCTTTAAACACTCTTTCAAGGTCATTAAGGTTGGTTACGTCGGCATTTATGGCTATAAAATTTCCTCCAAGTTGAGCTACAGAACTATCTAAAGTTTGCTGATTTCTGCCGACAATAACACCTACTGCACCTTCATTTTCAAATTCTTGGGCAATGCCAAATCCAATACCGCTATTACCACCCGTGATAAGTGCTACTTTGTTTTTTAATTTAATCATTTTTCTATTGAAGCTGTTTAAACTTTCCCTTTCGGGTTAAACTAAGTCTTTTAGAATAGCTTGTTCCAAAATTTACTCAACGTAGCGATGCTATGCTTCACAAATTTTGAAAAAATCAATTCAAAAATACAATACTTACACCTAAGAAACGGAAAGTCTAAACAGCTTCATTAAATAAAATCTGTTATTAACTAATAAAAATTTAAAAACCATACAAACCACCCGAAACGCAAATATTCTCTCCCGTAATCCAAGCTGCCTCATCAGAAGCAAGAAAAACAGCGACTTTCGAAACATCTTCGGGCTGACCTCTGCGACCAAGCGGTGTATTGGTAATAAACATTTTTTCTGCCTCACTACCAGAAGTTACGCCTGCATTAGTTGCACCTTCTGTTTCCGTAGCACCTGGCAAAATAGCATTGACACGAATATTTTTTGAGCCAAGTTCTTTTGACAATGAAATCGTTATGGCATTTATTGCTGCTTTAGTTGCAGCGTATAACAAGACCCCCGCCATAGGCAGTTTACCTGCAACAGAACTGATATTGATTATACTGCCACCCTTATCATTAAACAGTTGCAAAGATTTTTGGATAGCAAGTGTAGCCCCCAAAACATTGGTATCGAAATGTTTGTGAAAATTTTCTACCGATACCTGTTCAATCGGTAAATATTGCTGATGGGCAGCATTGTTTACCAAAATATCCAATGTGCCAAAAACTTTCTTTGTTTCTTCAAATAGCCTGATTACATCGACTTCTTTTGAAATATCGCCCTGGACCGAAATGGCAATGCCACCATTATCAGTTATAATTTTCACCACATTATCTGCTGCTTCTTTGCTTGAAGCATAGTTTACAACAACCTTTGCACCTTCTTCAGCAAAGTGTTTTGCGATAGCTGCACCTATTCCTTTGGAACCGCCAGTAACTACTGCTACTTTGTTTTTTAATCTACTCATTATTTTATTTTTTAAATTTGTTTCGTAAAGGTACCATCAATAGTTTACCTTTGTAACTATTATAGTTTATTCTGGTTACTATTGAGTAACTACAAATTTTAAAAATATGAGAGACGAGAAATTCTGTAATTCAAATTGCCCATTTACAAGAGCCATTGGCACTATTGGTAATAAATGGAAACCGATAATTATTAATGTTATTGGAACACGAACTATTCGTTTTGGTCAGTTAGATGCCATAGTACCACATATTTCAAGGAAAGTACTAACGGAACAGTTAAAAGAGTTGGAAGAAGATAGACTATTAGAAAGAATAGCCTACAAGGAATTACCACCAAGAGTAGAATATAAGTTGTCTGAAAAAGGCTTAGCTTTTTTGCCTATTTTAGAAAGCATAAAAGAATGGAATCTAAAATATGAAATAGTTTCCATTTCCTAAAGAGATTGATTAAAAGTAGCACAATAATAGGTTTATGGATTTACTATTTTTAATTTTTTCCTTTCGAGGTCATTGATACACAGAACACTTGTATTCTTTATATCAATGACCTCGGAAAAGGAAAAGGCTGGAAACCTTATAATAGTCGTCACTCGCTTGAAGCGAGTGACTGCGTATCTAAAGGAAGCGACTGCCAATTAGGTTACTCCTTAACCCCCGTATTCTCCGAAGGCTTTTCAAATTCATACTCACTTCTTACCAATTTGTTTTGCGTTGGATAAATCTCATTCAAGGTATTTGCATCATAGATTCTGCCATTTTTCATCACCATTTTCAAGGTATTTGAATTACGGATATTTTCTAAAGGATTTTTATCCATGATTAATAAATCAGCTAATTTCCCTTTTTCGATGCTTCCAAGGTCTTTATCCAAGCCCAAAGCCGTGGCCCCTAAAATCGTAGAAACTTTTAAGGCATCCAAGTTTTTCATCCCTCCGCTTTGCATCGACCATAATTCCCAATGATAACCCAACCCTTGGAACTCTCCGTGACTACCAATACCTGCCAATGAACCATTTTCTACCATCGATTTCATTGATTTTGCATGTTTCTGGAACACGTGTTCTTCTGGTAAAAACCAACCTGATACTCTACGTGTTTTTCCTGCTAATTCTTCATAAGGCATAAAATACTGCATCTTTTTGTCGTGGTACGGGTTCTCGGTTTCAAAATAAAAAATCTCTGCAAACGGTCCTCCGTAAGCTACCAAGAAAGTAGGCGTTACGGCCATTTTAGAAAAAGCGATAGATTTCACCACATCGTTATACAAAGGATATACAGGAATAGCGTGTTCATGCCCTGGGTAACCATCTAGCATATTAGTCATGTTCAGCTTATAGTTCAAACCACCTTCGGTTGTAGGCATCAATTTTTGGTCTTTTGCCGCTTTGATAATCCACTGACGGGTTTGTCTATTACCTGTCAGATACATTTTGATGTATTTGGTATTGTAATATTTGCTATACTGTTTCAACGCATTAATCGCCCCAGTTGAATCTTTGATATTATACGACCAGAAGCCAACCCCCGGACCAGTTGAATAAATTCTTGGACCTGCTATTTTACCCGCGTCCACCATATCACTATACGTAAATACGTCGGTTGTAGCCGTTTGAGGGTCACGGGTGGTTGTTACGCCATAAGCCAAATTGGCGGCATAAACCCATACTTGGTTTTTCTGAATGCCCCACTGTGGCCACATGTGCGCGTGGGTATCTACAAACCCTGGGGTGATGGTTTTGCCCTTCACATCAATTACTTTGGCATTGCCGACTCCTTTCAACGTTCCGCTTTTGCCTACCGCTTTTATTCTGTTGTTTTCTATCAGTACATCTCCATTTTCAATCACCTCATTACCATTCATCGTAATGACTCTCCCTCCTTTCAACAATACATTTCCTGTAGGTATATCGCGTGTGAAATAAAGCTTGATCTCTACCTCCTCAGGTTTATACGTTGCATCTGCTTTCTTAACAGCTACTTTTTTAGCAACAGAATCCGCCTTCACTTTATTATCTACCTTTATTTTCACCGTATCAGTTTTCACTTTATGCAACGAATCTGCTTTGGCTTTTTCTAATGCTTTTTTAGCTGTTTTCACGCTGTCTTCAAAAGCTTTGGCTTTGTCTAAATCAAATACAAAATGATAACGTCCTAACGACCAGTGTACTTTTTTAGCATCGCTAGACCATGAAGGGAACTCTCCCCCTATTTCTGTTAATTTTTGTGCAGGAAATTGCGCCGAAGCAGGGTCAGAAACAGAGATATTTACGGTTTTACCCGTTTTAGGAATCGTCATCACATAAATATCATTGTTTACTTGTGCCAAAGCCCTTTCACCATCTGGCGACATCATCACTTGCGAAGCATTCGTTGCCCTGTTTACTTCCATGGCCTCGGCTGTTTTCTCCGAAATCATGCAGTTGTGTACATATTCTTCGCCTTCTATGCTCATGCCGTAGGTCGTAATACCTGTGATTTTCGCAAGTATTTTTTCATCTGTACCATCCCATTTAATAGAGATTAATGAGCCATCACCTCCGCTCAAATAAATTCTATCGATGTTTTTAACAAAATGTGGATTACCTCTTCCCTGTGCTTTATCAATCACCGTAATGGCTCCTCCTTTGGCATCTATCCAGCAAACTTCATCTTCTGAACTTGAAGCAACAGGGCCTACCGATTCTTTGAAGGCTCTCTTTTGGGTACGGATAAATACGATTTTATCGTCTTTTGGTGTCCAAACGGGTTGACTATACAAGGCTGAAACAGTCGTCAATTTTTGTAAGTTGGGCGTACCACTTACATTCACTTTATAAAGGTCTCCACCTTTGGCTGTCCATGTAATGAAAGCCAATTGCTTGCCATCGTTCGACCACACAGGTTGTGCTTCTGTAAAATCATTGTTGGTAATTCTGCGAGGAGTACCATTTGGATAGTCTGCCACATACAAGCGATTCAACGACGTAAAGGCCAATTGCTTGCCATCTGGCGAAGCCACCGCATCACGAATTTGAGAAATCAAGGTTTGGGTCGTATCCGAAATTGGGTACTTAAATGCTAATCTTGGTCCCATTTCTACCTCCATATCTACCGTGAACGGAATCTGTACTGGCGTACCTCCATTGATAGCTATCTTGTAAATCTTACCTCCGTAAGAGGCTATCAAGGCCTGATTGTCGGGTGTGAAAGACATCGCAGGCAACACGCCCATCGTAGCAATGGATTCTTGTTCGTCTCTTTGTACTGGATAAGCCAACCATTTTTCATCACCATTTTCCAAGTTTCTTAATACCAAGCCTGTTTTTTCTTCAAAACGTGAACCATACACCATCCATTTTCCATCACTAGATAATGTCGGAGAAAATGCCGAGCCATATCTGGAAGTAATCGTAGTGCGTTTAGCATTGTCGCGGTCGTACATGCCGATTTGGTACTGTGGCATCATGGCGTTGTAGTTCCAAGCACCACTTCTTTGCGAGAAATAAATGTATCGTCCGTCGGGACTTACCGCAGGGTCTATTGTTTTTAAGTTAGCGGGTTGGTCGATTAGCTGAACGCCTCCGCCACCATCTTTGTGTATCATCCATAACTGCACGTTCATACGTCCTTTGGCAAAAACGATGTAATTCCCGTCTGGTGTCCATTCGGCCGCTTCAAAGTTTTGGTCACGGTCTTTCGTAACTTGTACGGTATCTTTTTTCTCGAAATCAATCACCCAAACATTATCAGAACCACTTTTATCAGAGATAAAAAGCAGTTTTTTACCATCTGGACTATAACGTGGATGGGTATCAAACGCCAAGCCTTTGGTAATGTTGGTAGCCTTTCCACCTGCAAAAGGCATGGTGTATAAATCACCCATTAAGTCGAAAACGATAGTTTTAGCATCTGGACTAACATCTAGTGATAACCATGTACCTTCGTCGGTATTGAGTTTGAATTTACGGGTAGCCTTTAGGGGTAAATCTTTGTAACCAACATACTTGGTGGTGTCTTTTTTGAGGGTATCGCCAGCAGTAATGCGCAACAGTGGCATTTTAGTGATTGAGTTAGCCATTCCTATCATCGCAAATACAGTGACGGCTAGGCATATCAATAGGTTTTTAGGATTAATTTGTGGAAAAGTGATTTTCATTTTGTTGATTTAATGTTGTTGAATTGATAAGCTAAAATAATGATTATTTTTTAGGATAAATATTTTGGAGAGGTGTTTTTTCACACTCACTCTTTACAGATAATATAACTTAGTGCTATGCTATCGGTATTTATCCAGCACACAAAATCAATCAGAAAACGTTTAACATTTCCATTGATAAAAAACTTGGTAAGATTTTTTGATTTTTAACAGGAACACAGGAGATAACAGGCGTCGAAACTCTTAAGCAATATAGCGTTTTTTCTTTAAAAAACAAAATCTTTCCTCATGATTTTTGCAGAGCGGAAAGACTTTTTTTAAAAGCTTTTTTACTTTTTATAAAAATATGCCCCCACTTATCTTTATTTTTAAAAACATCATTTAAAAACTTAAATATCCATTCTTCAAAACAACAACAAATTTTTCATTGCTGTTGTTGTTATTAGGTTTATATAGTTTTCTTAAGTTTTATATAGTTTTATTATACTAGCATTGCTTCTACAGTGCTTTGGTAGTTGCTCCTGCAGTGCTGTGGCATTTTTTACCAAAGCACTGCAGAAGCAACTACCAAAGCAAAGCTACTCCTTTTTAGCGCTCATTTCTATTTACTTCCTTTTCTATTCATTGACAAACGAACTTCACTAATCTGTTTCTTTTTGATAGGAAAAATGTAGCCTTTTTTTGGGGGAAAAACTGAAGTTTATTTGCATAACGATTATGTTATACGTTGATGCAATTTTTGTTACTTTCAGCGGGGTAGAATGTTTTGGATACTGTGTACTACACATTATAGTCATAGAATGACCATGCACTTTTGAAGAACGCTGTTAAGTTAATTTCAATTTAACATTAATTTAACATTCAGAGAACGACCTCTTAATATTGGCTGCCTAATTTTGTGCATCAGTATGAAAAACATAAAGTACATATTACTCTTTATTGCTTGTCTTAGTTTTTTCAAAGTTTCTCAAAACTATGCAAAAACTGACACGGGGCTGTCTATACATCTCAGCGAGTATCATAAAGGGAATAAGTGCGTTTCAACAAAGGCATCAAGCCAAGTGCTTGAAATTGATGAAGAAGTTGATGATGAGTCACAAGAGGATGAATCAACAAAAGAAATTGAACACCCCCTTATTTTAGATGGTTTTAACTTCAATAAAATCACTAACACACCAATTTCTAATTTATCTCACTATTCAACTATCCAATTTCGTAATACTGTTAGTTTATTTATTCTTCTATTACAGATTCTAATTTAGATTTCCCCCATTTCCTTACTAATCTCTTGTGCATACATTTCTGTATGCTACCATTAATTATTTCATAAAATTCAACCTCATGAAAAAGTTTCCTACTTTTCAGCAGTCATTCAGACTGTTTAGCATTATTGCTATGCTCTTTTCTGGCGTACAGATTTTTGCTCAAATCACTACTTCTTCTATCTCAGGAAGGATAAAAGACAAAACAGGTGCAGAGATTCCTGGAGCAACGATAATCGCTACTTTTTTGCCTACAGGAGCCAAATACGGTGTTACAGCAAGTGTTGATGGACATTATGCCATTGGTAACATGAACCCTGGCGGGCCTTATAAAGTAGTAGTTACTTTTGTAGGATATAGTCCTAAGGTATTAGACGGCTTGATGTTAAACCTTGGTTCTACCTCGAATCTTGACTTTGTTATCCAAGAAGAAAGCACAACGTTGAGCGAAGTAGTGGTGAAAGGTGAAAAAGGTGGTACTAAACTTGGTGCTGGTGTTAACTTGGGCGAGGCTCAGATTAAATCGTTACCTACTTTAAGCAGAAGTATCACCGACATGACCCGCCTTACTCCGCAAAGTTCAAACAATTCATTTGCGGGTACAAACTTCCGTTATAACAACGTAACGATAGATGGTACAATCAACAACGATGCTATTGGCTTTAGCCCATCTTTAGGCGGACAGGGAGGCTCATCAGGAATGCCTGGTAGTAGTACACGTACCAACCCTATTTCACTAGATGCTATTCAGGATATTCAAGTTTACATTGCTCCTTACGATGTAAAAATCGGGAACTTTACAGGTGGTTCTATCAACGCCGTAACACGTAGTGGTACAAACGACGTATCGGGTTCGGCTTATGGTTTTGGAAGAAATGCAAGCATCACTGGCCCAAACAATGCTGGCGATGGTGCTAAAATACCAAGTAGTTACCATGACTATCAAACGGGTTTCAGAGTAGGTTTACCACTTATCAAAAACAAATTATTCTTCTTTACTAACGAAGAAATTACGCGTCGCCAAGAGCCCCTTTTCTATGGTGCAGGTTATACAGATGCGAATGGAAAGCAATTATCATTGATTGATGCAGCGACTGCTCAGAAAATTACAGACTTTGTAAAAACTAATTATGGGTTTGACGTAGGTGAAGCCAACAACTACAATATTTATTCAAACAGCAATAAATTCTTTAACCGTTTAGACTGGAACATCTCTGATAAACATCAATTATCTATCCGTAATAACTACATTACTTCTGAAGCTACCAACCTTGAGCGTGACGCTGCCAACTTCCGTTTTGCAAGCATGGACTTCAAGCAAATCAACAACCAAAGTTCAACAGTAGCAGAATTGAAAAGTAGATTTGGTAATGCGTCTAACAGTTTGATTGTAGGTTATTCTGATATTCACGATTACAGACAACCACTAAGTGGTAATGTTTCGATGCCTCAGACAGAGATTTCATACAATGGCGGAACCATCTTCTTTGGTAACGACCGTGAGGCTACCGTGTTCAACATGAAACAAAAAACATTTGAATTCACGGATAACTTTACATGGTTCAAAGGAAAACATACTTTCTTGGTAGGTACACACAACGAGATTTATAACATCAATTACGGTTTTGTAAACTCTTGGAACGGTAGAATTGCATACAGAACATTAGATGAGTTCTTTGCTAGTAAAGTAAACCGTGTACGTGGTTCATATAACTTTACTAACAACGACCGCGACTATAACTTCGATAATCCTTATGCCAAATTTAGCGTAGGTATGTATAGTGTATACGCACAAGATGAAATTCAGGTATCTGATAAATTAAAATTATCACCAGGTATTCGTTTTGACTTAGCTTCTACAGATTCACCATCAATCAGTGCTGGTACTAAATCAACTCCAATTGATCCAAATGCTGGTACAACGTATACTGCTACGCCATTGGCTAAGATTGACAACAAAATCTTCGGACAAGTGTTGGTTTCACCAAGAATTGGGTTTAACTATGATGTAAACGGTGATAAATCGGTAGTATTAAGAGGAGGTACTGGTATTTTCACTGGTAAAATTCCATTTGCTTGGTTAGGTTATGCTTTCTATAACGATGGTGTTGGATACGGTTCGTTTGATGTGAACAACCTTGCGACTAAAGCAGGTGTAAAAGGAGATGTTTTGAAAGACGGTGCTAAAACTTTTGCTTTCAATAACGGACAAGGAAATCAAACACAAGTAGATGCTGTAAGCAACAACTTTAAAATGCCACAGGTTTGGAGAAGTAGCTTCGCTGTTGACTATACTAAAAATGGCTATAAATTAACATTAGAGGGTATCTATACAAAGGTTATCAACGACTTGAAATTCCAACAAGTTAACTTGAAAGACTCTGTTAAGTATTTCAGTTATGATACACAGCAACAAATGCCTATTTATTTATCAGGCGGTGCTACTGGTCAGAAAATCAATACGGTCTTCTCTAATGCTTATATGTTATCTAACACTTCGCAAGGTTATAGATATAGCTTAACTGCACAACTTGCTAAAACATATCCTTTTGGCTTGAATTTCTCGGTAGCCTATACGTACGGACAGTCGAAAGATATTACCAATGGTATACGTAACTCGATGGAATCTAACTGGCAGTTGAATCAATCGTTAACACCGAACGACCCTAAATTAAGTTATTCAAACTTTGATATTAGAAATAGAATTGTAGCCTCTATTGGTTATAGAAAACAATGGAATCCACGCCATGCTACTACTGTATCAGGTGTAATCATTGCTCAGTCGGGTAACCCATTCACATGGGGATTTGTTAACTCAACGCTTGCTAACACGCCACAGGCTGCTGGTTTAGCTTATGTATTCAAAGATGCTGCTGAGGCTACAAAATACATGGTTGACTACAAGGATGCTAACGGTAATACAGTAACGGCGGCTCAACAAGGACAACAATTTATGGACTTTGTAAACGGTGATTCATATTTAAGCACTAGAAAAGGAGATTTCACAGAACGTAACGGTGGACGTACGCCTTGGAACACAACAGCAGATATTAGATTGATGCACGATATTGCTTTGAATGTTGGCAAGAAAGCTCATACTATTCAGATTTCATTAGATATTATCAACTTCACGAACTTATTGAATAGCGAATGGGGTAGAGTTTATTTTGTATCAAACACATTCAACTCGACAGCAAGTCTTGGTTTAGTACGTAAGAATTCAGGAACATCTGCTGACCCTACTTATAACTTTATTCAGCCAAGTACGCCATATTCAATTGACCAATTGGCATCAAGATACCAAGCTCAATTCGGATTAAGATATAGTTTCTAAGAATTTGAATTTAAAACATCATATTGGTATTGTGGAAAGTTCGAAGTGCTTCACTTCGAACTTTTTTTTTGGTTGCAATCACTCTTCTAAATTATTTATTTCTAGCGAGGGACTTAAGTCCCTCGCTAGAAATAAATCCAGCTCTTCGAGATGTTCAGAAGTGCATCTCGAAGTATAGATAAAAAGGATGTTAATCCAAAAAAAATCAACATATCGACCTCTTTGCATTCTTCTAATAAATAGCTCGGACAATCATAGATTGTCTTTTATCTGTACCACGAAGTCAGAGACTTCGAGGAGCAAGGCTATTTATATTTTATTTGCCTCCTTATTCTCCACACTTGAATATAATTGAAAGATTATGGAAAGAGCTTAAATCTCGGTGGTTGAAACCAGATGATTATCAAGCATTCGACAACCTTAGATACCCAACCCTTGATTGTTTAAATAATGTTGGTACAAACTTAAAAATCAACTTCTCAAAATATTATTAATTAATGTAAGTTGCGTAGTGTTAAAACTGTCTATCGAGTATATACATGATAATAAAGCAAAGAATTTTCAATAAAAACCCTTTTGCAGTGACAGCATGAATCTTTTTAGGGAGTTTTGC
>NZ_JAYFUL010000079.1:0-12355 GCF_034928825.1 Arcicella aquatica
ACCAAGCGTTGAAGCCCTTATCTCTAGCGAGGGACTTAACTCCCTCGCTAGAGATAAGAATCTGATTATTAATAATTTATAAACTTATGGGTAATCAGTAGGACTTAAGTCCCTCGCTAGGGATAGGTATAAGAGATTTACGTAGTCAGGCTGTGACATTAGACGACCAAAGCTCGGTTTGAAAGGCTATTTAAGCCCATTTCAACCAATTTTATCAATAATCGCATCTTCGTTTCAACTTTGTAAAAGATGTAGGTAGTCAATAATCCTTAAGCCACCATCTAGTAGGAAATGATATTGATAGAGTTATTTATTTACCCAACATTTGTGTGCAGTATGCCACAAATCACCATCAGGAGCGGACGTTTTCCATACGTCCCAACGATGTTATTCCTACTTTCCATTCTTCGATATGGATAAACGATTAGGTGTTTGGCTAGCTCAAAAGGATTTGATATATTTAGGTAATTATCTTATAATCCTTTCATCTTCAACAATTTTGCTATGAACAAACCCTTTTTACTCTTCTTATTAATCTGTTCTTTTATCAGCCAAGCCCAACAGTTTTCGGTTACCTATGGCGAAAGTCTCAGTAAGACTCCCTTAGATGGCAGGCTCATGCTGTTTCTTGCTGATAATGATAAAAAAGAACCTCGCAAACAAATTAGCGATGATGCCGACAGTCAATTAATGTTTGGGATAAATGTAGATAACTGGAAACCCAACCAACCGCAAATGATAGATAGCAAAGCCTTTGGTTACCCTATCAGAAGCATCAAGCAAATTCCTGATGGTGTATATTATGCACAGGTGTTGCTACACAAATATGAAACTTTTCACAGAGCCGACGGTCATACTGTAAAGCTACCCATGGAAAGGGGAGAAGGGCAGCAGTTTAATGAAGCCCCAGGGAATATTTATAGCATCCCTGTAAAGATTACCTTTAAAAAAGCTCTTAATCAGGTCATAAAACTAAAGATAGAGAAAGAGATTCCGCCAATTCCTGCTCCACAGGACACCAAGTATATCAAGCATATTAAAATGAAAAGTGAATTACTCAGTAAATTCTGGGGAAGAGATATTTATCTAGGAGCTAACATTTTAATACCTGATGGCTTTGATACCCATCCACAAGCACATTATCCTTTAGCCATTTTTCATGGACATTTCCCTGCTGATTTCTCTGGTTTTAGCGAAACACCTCCACCCGCCGATATGAAAACGGATGATTATTCAGCCCGATTTAATATTTATGGATATAACAAAATTGTAAAAGAGGAGGCCTATAATTTTTATAAGCAATGGACAAGCAAGGATTTCCCAAGAATGTTAATCATTGAGATTCAGCATGCTAATCAATTCTATGATGATTCTTATGCCGTAAATTCTGCCAACATTGGGCCTTATGGTGATGCCATTACGTATGAGTTGATACCTTATATTGAAAAGCAGTTTCGAGGGATTGGGCAAGGTTGGGCTAGGTTTATGTATGGAGGCTCTACGGGTGGTTGGGAAGCCTTGGCAGCACAAATATTTTATCCTGACGAATACAACGGATGTTTTGCGGCTTGTCCCGACCCAATCTCATTTGAAGCATACTCTTCGATAGATTTGTATAAATACCCTAATGCTTATTATTATGAAAGCCCTTGGAAAAGAACCGCTATTCCGGGAAAACGAGATTATTTAGGGAAAGTGAAATGTACAGTAGAGGATATGAATTACCATGAATTAGCTATTGGCGATAAAACGCGTTCGGGTGGGCAATGGGATATTTGGGAGGCTGTTTATTCGCCTGTGGGGAGTGATGGCTATCCTCAAAGGATTTTTGATAAGACGACTGGAGTCATCGATAAAAAGGTAGCGGAATACTGGAAAGAGCATTTCGATTTACTCCATATCTTAAAAAGAGATTGGGCAACACTTGGCCCTAAACTACAAGGCAAAATCCATATTTACTGTGGCGATATGGATAACTATTACTTAAACAATGCCGTCTATCTGATGGAAGACTATCTGAAAGGAGTAAAAAATCCTACCTATGACGGTGAGGTAACCTATGGCGACCGTGCCGAACATTGCTGGAATGGTGACCCTAATCAGCCCAACTATATTTCAAGGTTACGGTATAATACCATGTATATTCCCAAAATCTTAAAGCGTATCGAACAGTCAGCACCCAAAGGGGCAGATTTGACAAGTTGGAAGTATTGATAAGAGAAAATAATATTTGTTTATCCAGTAGGGACGTATTGCATACGTCCTCTTTTGTCGGGAGCGGACGTATGCAATACGTCCCTACTGGGTGTCACGGGGTTTATACCCAATCTATGGTTTTGAAGCTACTTTTTCAGCCAATTTACGGGCATTAGGAATAATAATAAAGGCTGCAACATAAGCCACAGGAAGCATGACGCTCCATGCCTTCAAAAACTTCATAAACCAGTCTTCACCAAAGCCATAGTTACGCATCAATCCGACAAATGCCATAATCAACGTCATAGGAATTACTACAAAAAGAGTATTGATATACTTAAAATGTTTTTGTTTCATGGGTTGAATCGTTTGGATAATAAATAGGGCTATTTCCGAATATAATAGTAGGAATTAATTACCAATAATCCTCTTTCTGTGTTCAAGTCCCCAATTAGCAATAACGCTAGTTACCTGTTTTAAAGTAGCACCATATTCAGTGATTTCATAGACTACACTGATAGGCTGGGAATCTATCACTGTGCGCGTAATTAATTGATTTACTTCTAGTTCCTTTAGCTCACGGCTAAGCATCTTACCTGAAATGCCGTTTATTTCCTTTAGTAAATCCGTATATCGCTTCTTTTCAAAGCAAAGGCATGCTATAATTGAGACTTTCCATTTGCCACTCAGAATATCCATTACATCATGAATCGCCATGATAGTTTTAGTACAGTCTTTGATGGTGGGTCTCTCTGCTATTTCCATCATTTGTCAGTTAGTTACTTTTTTGTCACTGTTACTTTTGGTAACAAAGTTACTATTGTTTGTGTTACAATTAAGTGTTACAACATTGAATTTTTAAAAATACAACAAATGGAATTATTAAAAGCTTTAGAGTGGCGTTATGCAACTAAGAAAATGAACGGCAATGTCGTTCCTCAAGAGAAAATAGATTATATCCTTGAAGCTGCAAGATTGGCTCCTTCGTCCTCAGGACTACAGCCTTATCAGGTATTCGTAATTTCGAACAAAGAGCTTTTAGAGAAAATAAAACAAATAGGTTTCAACCAAAGCCAGATAACAGATGCTTCGCACGTATTGGTTTTTGCTGCTTGGGACGGTTATTCATTAGAGAAAATCGATAAAGTGTTTGACAGAACCATTGCCGAAAGAGGTTTACCTGCTACGCAAATGGATGATTACAAAAAAAGGTTGTGGGGTATGTATGAGCCACTAGGTCAAGAATGGCACGCTACACACGCAGCAAAACAGGCTTATATTGCCTTTGGCTTGGCGATTGCGGCAGCCGCAGAACAGCAAGTAGATGCTACACCGATGGAAGGTTTTATCCCTACCGAGCTTGATAAATTATTAGGATTAGAAGCACTAGGCCTTAAAAGTACTGTGATTTTACCATTAGGGTATCGCGACGAAGCGAACGACTGGTTGGTAAATATGAAAAAAGTAAGAACGCCGAAAGACGCTTTTGTTACTGAGATTAAGTAATTAATCTAAACCCCATACAACTGTCTCTTTGTTTGATAAAATGAGGAGACAGTTTTGTTTTGTAAAGAATAGTGAACGAATGCAATTCGTCCCTACTTTGTTTTGTTGGGAGTTGACTAATCTTAAACTTATAGACCTAATCTAAATCATTGGAATCAAAACCCCAGTTTCTTAGATATGGAGTAATCGAGGAGGAAAATTATATTTTCATGTCCCGAATAATATGTGCTAGTTTTTGTGGGTCGTTTTTAAAGGCTTCTATTTCCCCAATATGCGATGCTGTAAATGCTAACATGGCAGGATTAGCCTCTGCCATATCAGTATATTTTTTAGCAAAAGCAACACCAGATAAAGTGAGCAAGGATGAAAACAGGAAAAAGATAGTAGCGATATGATTTTTCATTGTTTGAAGGTGTGTAGATGGATTTATTTAACTGTCCAGATTTTTTTGATGTTGATTTTTACAAAAAACAAGAGAGGCACTAGGTGCGTAAAACTTTCATAAAAATAGCGATTTTTTTTTGAAAAACAAAATATTACCACCAAATTTTTGGGCCAGGTCTTAGCGTTTATTTCAGGATATATTTTTTAAAAAATTATCTAAGTAAAATATTTTTAACAGCAATAACTTTTTTTATTGTTGTTGTTATTGTTTTTACTGTTTTAATAGTTTTCTATTGTTTTATTATACTAGCATTGCTTTGGCACTGCTTTAGTAAGCGCTTTGGTATTGCTTTGGTAAAATTTACCAAAGCACGGGCAGGGCAAATTGAGTAAATAAAGTACCTTTTGAACAACATTTCCGTAACCTCAAAAGATGAAATATAAACAAATTTATCCAACAAAATAGTTCTCCAATCTGAGCTTTTTATTAATAAAAAAACACTAAAATTACTACCTATAAAATATCGTTAAAGTGTCTAACGATTATATTATACGTTATTGAATTGAGAGATACTTTTAATCATAATTCTCAAAAAGACTTACCCAAAAACTTTCATAATAGCTAAAAAATGTGTAATTTAGAACCACAGTTACACCTTAATACACCCTCTATAATGAATCCACAATCAGGCTCATCGGCTATAAGTAGGACGAGTTTCCAACTCGTCAAAATCCAACAATGTTTTATCGTATTATTCCACGCCAAACATGGTGTTACTTATCTCTATTAAAACAAGAATAACTTTACACAATCATGAAATCTGCTTTTACCAAAATTATATTTTTATACCTGCCTGTTTTGATACTGCTAATCGCTTGTAAAGAAGAACTTATAGTGTCATTAAGTGCGAACAAAATCATTACAAAATTTAGCTTTTCGGGCTTAACGCCTGCTGTGAATGCCACGATTGATGAAGCCAATAAAAAAATAACGGCTGTTGTTCCTGCTACAGCAGACATTACTCAATTGACTCCTACAATTATCGTATCCGAAGGAGCGAGGGTGACCCCAAGTTCAGGGAAAGCTCAAGACTTTTCTAAGGAAGTAGCTTACACCGTTACTGCTGAAGACGGTTCGACGACTACTTACAAAGTACTGATAAATCGCACAAAATTAACAGGGAAAGACATCCTGAGTTTTTCATTTAATGATTTGTCACCAGTAGTAACCGCTACCATAGACCCTGTTACCAAAACAATCACTGCAACCGTTCCAGCCACGGCAGACTTATCAAAACTAAAAGTCACCACTACCTTTTCAGAACGAGCCAGCATTGTTCCTGCCTCTGGGACAATCTTAGATTTTTCTAAGCCCGTTAGTTTTACCGTTACTGCTGAAGATGGCACTACGCAGGTTTATACGGCAAATATTCAGCAACAAATAGTTACCACCATAAAAGATAACAAGACAGTCTTTATCTCAAACATCAACGGAGATGCTTATGCTATTAATGCAGAGACGGGTGAACTAAAATGGAAAGTCAGCATAGGCTCAGGCACAAGCAATAGCCCGATTCTTGATAATGGCGTGGTATATTTTTCTGATAGATATGTTCTTTATGCGTTAGATGCAGAAACGGGCAAACAGAAATGGCAATTTAAAGACGATATAAATAGTATAGGAAGTACGCCTCTTATCGCTAATGGATTAATATATGTTGGGGTGGCTACCAAAATGGTAGCCTTGGATGTTTTGACAGGCAAGAAGAAATGGGAGTTTGCTACAGACTATTATATAGATGCCAGCCCTTGTATAGAAAATGGTACATTGCTTGTGGGTACTTCTTCTTTTCCTTTCTCGGGTTCAGGTTTACATACAGGAAGCCTATATGCTTTAGATGCTATTACAGGAGCAAAAAAATGGATGTTTGATGTGAAAACACCCGTAACAAACAATCCATGCGTAGTAAATGGAATAGTTTATGTGTGT
Organism: Arcicella aquatica; assembly: GCF_034928825.1. Classification (NCBI taxonomy): domain Bacteria; kingdom Pseudomonadati; phylum Bacteroidota; class Cytophagia; order Cytophagales; family Flectobacillaceae; genus Arcicella; species Arcicella aquatica. The sequence goes on from NZ_JAYFUL010000079.1 coordinate 6,077, forward strand.
GGACGTAGCCTAATTGCTACTAGTTATATATATGCCATCAATGTAAACACAGGTGTATCAATATGGGAACAAAATAAATATACTGCTATTGCTAGCCCTACTGTATTGAATAATGGACTCTATTTTTCGGGTCAAGAATATTATGTGCTTAATACCAATGATTGTTCTTTAAAATTCAAATACAATAATACAAAATTCTCTATTAGCTACTCATCAACCTCTAGTCCAATGATTTACGATGGGCTGATTTATGTAGGTGCTTCTGATAGAAATCTCTATGCATTCTCTGCAACAGATGGTAAAATTGCGTGGGAATTACAAACGGGAGATTATATATCTTCTAGTCCATGTGTTGCTAATGGTGTTGTATATGTAGGAGGTCAAGATGGTAAATTGTATGCTGTAGATAGTAAAACAGGGAAGATAATTTGGAGTGTTGAAACCAGCTATGAAATACAAAGCAGTCCATGTGTAATGGATAAAAAAGGCAAGGCGTATCACACAGGTGAAAGTGGCTTTGTAAATTAATTTACTGTGTGCAGAATAGGCATAAAAATAGGGAAGATATCGCTAGACATACTTCCCTAAATTCATTGTACAGAGGTTTAGTTGTATTACCATAGTTGTTAATGTTTTAAGATTAACGAGTAGCTACAACTACGTCACGGTTTGTGATAAGGTTTGTTTTGATCTCAAATGTTTTTGATTCAATCACGTTAACATTTTGGCTAATTACTTCTATAGTATATTTTCCATCAGCTAAGCTAGAGAAATCAAAAGTTTTTGCGAATTTACCACCTTTAGTATCAACATATTCACGGTGAATTTCGTTTTTGTCAGCATCAGTAACTACGATTACTACTTTTTTGCTTGCTACGTTATCAACCCAAACATTGAAGTTTAAAGAGTTATTTACTTGAGCGATTTTGCTTTTTACTAGGCTAGCAGATTCATCAAGATTTGAAGCGAATGTATTTACGTTTGATAAGCAAACCATAGTAACTGCTACGATAAATGCTTTGATTGTGTTCTTGTTCATGACTTTATATTTTATTGTTATTAACGATAAATTTATTAAAAGGATAATTTGTGTTTTTCTAAGATTTTGTTTTCAATATTCAAAAGTATTTTCTATCTGGACGTCACTCAATAAAAGATACTTAATTTAATTTCAACTCAATTCTTAGAACTTTATTCGTGTCATTTGTTTGACGATGTAAACTTATAAAAGGAATTTGATAACTCAATCATACAATGACAATTATTTTCACTTTTTCAAGAAAGTTCCTATTAAAAAAATTATATTTATTGAAATAGTACAATTGTTGAAAGGGCTATTCTATAAAATATTAAAATAGTGATATAAAGTTTTTTGTATATAATATTGATTGATTTTCAGTGTATTAAGTGTTAATAGCTATTATGGAATGCTAAATATTTATCTAGTCGACTTATTTTTAAAAAAAATACAAATCACGAAAGATTACTCATTGCTTAAAATAAGTCAAATTGATAAAATCGTTTCTCGGACACTTTACAAAGCATTCTTTATATCATCCAAAGCAGTGAGCGTTCGAACAATGAAGATAGGAGTGAGGTAACAAAAGCAAATGTATGTGTAGTCTTAAATAGTTTGTGAAAGCAGTATTGTAGTATTTATGAGGTAATTGTACTAAATTAATATTTTCAATTCAAAGTAGTAATTTAGTAGGGACGAATCGCATTCGTCCCTTTCGTCGTCCAGTCGCTTTTCGCCCTTGATTTTGTCATAGAAATCTAGGACGGGTTCGCTTTATTTAACTACAAATTTGATTACTTGGTGCTTTCGTTCACTCGTGATACTTATGAGGTATATACCAGTTGGTAAAGCAGTATCTACATATACTTTGCTGTTGTCCGTATATTTATTGGTGAAAACAACACTACCTTTTACATCTGTAACATTAATCTGCCAAGTTTTTAAAGTTTCTGGTACTTCAATCCAAAATGAACCATTATTAGGATTAGGATACATTTTTACGGGTATAATATTTAACTTAGGTTCTTCTGCTGTGATAATAAAGTTGAAATAATCAGAAATGTTAGAACAACCATTTTTTGAAATTTTCACTGAATATTTACCTGAGTTATTGACTACATAAGTACGATTAGTTGCACCAGTAATGATAACATTGTTATTAAACCATTGATATGAATCTGCTAAACTTGAAGTCAAGGTAATCATACCATCGGTTGTAATGGTAGGTTTAGGAACAACGGCTAAAGTAATTCTAACAGTATCGGACTTAATTTGACATTCTTCTTTTAAAGCAGTTGCATAAAAAGTTCCAGCATTTTTTACCGTTATACCAGCATTTGTACTCCCTGTTGACCATTTGTAATTGGTTAATCCTGTTGGTAAAGCGAATTTTATACTATCTCCTTGGCAAATTTGTATTTCTTTAGAAGTATGAAGTGCTATTTTCTGACTTGTAACCATCAAGCTTGTATCTATGTTGGCTTGGAGATAATTAATCTTTGTAATTTTTGAAGGACAATAATTATCTTTTTGTACCTCTAATGTATAATAACCATTCGGAAGCCCAGCGAGTGCATAAGCACCATTCTTATCAGTCTTTACTGTTGCCAGTTTAGTCCCTTTTAGAATAACGGTTGCATCTTCTACTCCAAGCCCTGTGTAACTATCTTTGACCTTTCCTGTTATAATATTCCCTGTAAAATTGGAGAAAAGATATTTTGACGTTTTATAGACATCAAAAAATGTTTTAGCGGCATAATAACTATCAAAATATAAATTAGTAAGTAAATATGGCCCATTTGCTAACTTTTCATTGATTTCTTCTCCTGAAAAACGTAATGTAATCTCATTTAAACCAGCATAAAAGTAGGTTTCATTAACAGCCCAGTTGAGGGAGTTTTGAAGAGAATCTAATAATTCCGCATTAACAGAATAGTAGCCACTTTGAGTTACATCTACTTGTATCTTAATATCCAAATAGTCATAATCGCCGTCATTATCAATGTCGATTGGCGTTTCTGTATTTTTTCCTGTCAATTGAATAGGAGGACGAGTAAAGTCAAGTCTTTTGTATGGTTCAGTGATATAAGCAGAATCCCGAGAATCGACAATATTCGAATTTGAATTATCAATCATTACCAAATCATCAAGAATGTATGGACCATCTACTATACCTCTGCCTATTGCTTCACCATTAAAGTTTAAAATTGCATCATGATTACCAACAGCTAAAGGACTGGCATTGGTATTCCAAGAAGCAGTGGCTAATAAATTACCTTTTGAATCCTTTAGGCTACCCATTACCATGTAGCTTCCAGCAATTTTTACATTTATTCCTACTTTTATTTGTAAAGAGTCATAAAGATTATCATAATTTTCATCAAATACTTGTTCACTGTATTTGTCTGTAAATGTACCAGAAAGAGCCTTGATATAGACAGATGCTTCATCAAAAGTACTTTCTAATCCCTTTTGTAGTTTAACAACTAGTGATACAAAGCCCGTTTCACGAAAACCAGCGTGTTTATTGGCATAGATTCCATCGTTCGCTTTTTCATCATTATGCAAGCCATCATCAAATACTTGTACAGAATCTTTAGTTGTTCCTTTAAATAAGTAAACCATGCCATTACCACCTGTAAAAGGTAAATTATTCTCCAAACCATTCACTTTTATGGTGATAGCTTCATCTGGTAAATAATTATATTTTTCTGTAGAAACTACGATTTTTCTTGTACTTTGAGCAATCGTTTTTATCGTAAAAGGAGTGTCAGCATCACCTCCTTTTACGGTAATTTCCCACTCTCCACTTTCAGCTTTTGTTATTGCAAAATTATGCAGAGCAAAATCCTCGATAAAGGAATATTCAGTACTGGAGCTATTATAAATTTTCCCTGTAGGGCTTTTTAGTGAAAAAGAAGCATTTATATTTGTTAACACCCCTTGAAAAGAGGCAACACCAGTAATAGGCAAATAAGCTTTATAAGTTGAAGTACCTAAGGCTTTAACTTTTCCAGCTTGTAAGAATACTATAGCCAGTGTATCAGTATTTACCGTTGGTGTTTGTAAACTCTCTGTACTTTGTAAACGTCCCCCTTTTATAGTTTGTGTGACTATTTTGGAATTAATTAAAAATATTGCACGTTGGTAAACTTCATTGCTTTCAACTAAATCGTTATGACCTAAAGCAAAACTTCCATCATTAATAATATTGATTGGTTTAGTTAAATCTAACTTCCCAAAGCCAAAAAGATTCCCAAAGTCAAAAGGATAATTTTTATAATAAGCCAACCATGGAAGTGTTGCTCTTTCAAAAGATACAACACCATCTCCATCAAAACGAGTAAGAATCCCACGATAATTGCCTACAATTTGATAAATTTTCGTCTCTTTATTTAGTTCTTTCAAATACAGAGCTTTCTCTTGTTTTTCTTCAAGATAATTGAAGTGATTTGCAAGCCAATCTGGATCCAAGTTTTTAAAAGCTTCACTACTATATTCATTATTCAGTATTGCTGCAAATTCACTACCATGATTGGGAGTCCCTATTTGAACAAGATTTTCTACATCATAATTTGACCTTAAATATAAACGAGAATCTAACCCACCTTTGCTATGTGCCACAATATTAACTTTTTGCACACCCAATTTTTTTTTTGCAAGAATAATCTCTTTTTTTATTAACAAACTATTTGACCCTATTCCTCCGCTAGGCTCAATAGTAGTCGCTAGATGATATGGAATGCCATCTCTATCTGCAAAACCCATAAACGGCTTCCAAGTTTTCAAAGCAGTAGCAGAACTATTAGCACTCCACCCCCTCACAAACACAATTGGTCTAATTGTATTTTTAATTTTAATACTAACCCAGTCACATTGAACAGCCCAATAGGTTGTATTGGGTACATCAACATCTATTTCAACTATATTTTCTGCTTTAGGAGAAGTATTTTTATCTCCCATACGAGTTGGAAATTTCAGGTACTCAATCGGAATATAACAAGAAAAAGTACTCCAAGTTTGGTCTCCTGAACTAAGTTCTTTTGCTTTACCATTTACTTTTATCAAATTACCATTTACATAAACATGATCAACTTCAGGGTCAGCTATGCCATCCCCATTTCCATCATATTGAGATTTATCATCTACATCAAATATATTTATAGCCAAAAAGGCTTCTGCAGGGATAAGTCCCTTTTTTATCAATTCGGGGGCATTTGTCAAAAAACCTTGACTATCAAATTGCATGGCATTGGTGTAAAAGCGAGTAATATTAACACCAAGCTTCATTCGTCCATTTGGTAAATCCTTTCTAAATAAGTATTGGTCGTAGTTATAACCTGTTCCTTCTACAAATAATTCATCAGTAGCTTGAGGCTCATTTGAATACGCAGCAGCTACACGTCTATTTTTATAATCCTTTGGCGAATCTTGTGCTTTACTTTTAAAATGGAGAAGGCTTGAAAAACACAAGATAATTAAAGCAAAAAAACGTGATTTACTAGCTAATGTAAATATTAGTTTCATAGGTTTGATATTTAAAAATTAGGAGAAATACTATTCAATTACTAGACAAAAACATAAGCATGAATCAAATAGCTTTTAAGGCATTATCTACTAATCAAATATTGCCATTATAAAATTTTCATAAAACCCACTTTTGCGGGGTTTTATGAAAATTGGTAGAACTATTTAGATGAGTTTGATATTTAGTTAAGCTTTTAGTAACACTCTAGGGGTTATTATTTGCCTTTATTAAAGAAAAAGCTTGCAAGAATTCCAAGCAACGATACGTAATAACCCCAACCAATTGAAATGGCATCTTTTGCCAATTTTTCAACCGAAGATGTTATTCCGTTCATCATGCCATTGAGTTCGTTATTATCGGATTGAGGCAATTCTGGCATTGATGGGTTTGCGACAAAATACAATCGTAGTGTCAAATGAGAATCCCTGATTTGCTAGCGATACACCGCATTGAGTACAAATAATTTGATTAGAGTTAGTTTCAGTTCCGCATGAATAACAAAACTTTTTTTCAGAACGTGGATTTACCCCACATTTTGGACAAGCCACGGCTTTTTCGTGAACTTCATTTCCACAATTTCTACAATAAACAGAATTAGTTAAAAATGTTTATATTCTGTGCGAGAGTTTGTAGCTTGCGTGATGAATTATTTAGAGTTATCCCACAATGACAAACTTTTTTTATCACTAACAAGCCTTCATTTGTCTGAATTTGAACATTTGCTTCTTTATTT
>NZ_JAYFUL010000080.1:0-11771 GCF_034928825.1 Arcicella aquatica
TCACTAAATCACTAAATCACTAAATCACTAAATCACTAAATCACTAAATCACTAAATCACTAAATCACTAAATCACTAAATCACTAAATCACTAAATCACTAAATCACTAAATCACTAACTATTTCGCTCCCACAGCTGCTAGTCTTTCTTTGGCTAAAGAAATTAACTGACTTTTAGGGTAATCGGAAATAAAGTTTTCTAAAGCCGTTTGATACGCCTTCGTATCTTGTGTTTTAGCGAAAAGAACAGCTTTTAAAAATACCAATTTGTCCTCAATTTGACTGTTCGGATATTCTTTTAGCCCCTTTTCAACAATGCCCATGGCGTTAGTGAAATTATTTTGCACATAATAATTATAGGCTTCTGCATATAACTTTTGTACTTCCGACTCTTTGCCTGTGCTTAAACTTTCATTTTGGCTACGTATCAATAATCTTGAGAAATAAGAGTCAGCATATTTACTCATCAACTGATTTTTATAAAAAGCATATACTCCCGCATTGTCTTCGTTTAATAAACATAATAGATACAATACCTCTGCTTCATGGCTAGAAGTAGGAAAATTCTTTAAGAATTTCTCAAAAGTAATCGTAGCATTTTTAGGTTCGTTCAAATTGAGTTTATACACTTTCCCTAATGCAAAAGTGGCTTCTTCTTGTCTTTTTCTTGAAGCAAGCAGTGCTTCTGGAGAAAATGGAATTTTAGCCTTTAGTGACGCTATAGCCGTTTTCATCACATCATTGCTTGAGTTGTTTGCATTCAAATCTCCGACGTTTGTGCTGAGAGTGTTACTTATATTTTGATTGCTCAAAGCATTGCTACTATTAAAAGAAAGTACGTTGTCTTTGGTGCTTCTTCGCCAATTATCTTCCAAAACCCTATTGCCCCATCGTGCTATAAAGGCCGTTTTTCCTTGGCTCATAGCAATGGGATTATTGAAGTACCACATTGGTTTATTAGGGTCGTTGAAGGTATTGGCTACATTTTTATTTTGTAATTGTTTATTTTTATTGGCTATCTCTGTAGCTCTTTTCTGACTTTCTTCTTTTGCCTGTTGGTCTGAATATACCTTGTCTAAAACCTTGTCTAATTGAGCAGGATTCATTTTAGCTAAACGCTGTAGGGAGTCTTCTGTTCTGATGATTTTTGTTTGAATGACAAAATCAGCTAAAGAACGTTGCTTCTCAATTACCCGTTTATATTGAGGGTCTTGTTGAGGAAGTGAAATCGCCGTGCTGTCGTAATAAGCAGAAGCCATTTCATAATCTCCCATTTGGTTGTAATAAGAATCAGCAAGCCTTAGGTAAGTAAAGGCTAATTGCTGAGGATTCTGGTTCGTTCTTGCAGATGATTGCAAGAATCTTAAGCCAGATTGTGTATTCCCTTTTCTGATTTCAGCAGTTGCCATGGCTTCATAAATCTTGTCTTGCAAATCTTTATTTTTAGGGTCTTTCAACAGTTTTTGAAAGCTATCGGTTTGTCCTAATGCCAAAGACTTGTTGAGCTTGGCATAAAAATCCAAGTTATAAGATGGTCTGTTTTTACTAACACTAGCATATTTCTGAGAGGCTAATTGTGGATTATTTACTAATTCATACAATTGTCCTGCAACAAAAAACAATCTAGCTTTTTCTTCGTTTTTAGGCATGAGCGGCAACGCCTCTTCAAGAATAGCGACAGATGTTTTGTATTCTTGCTTTAATTGATGGAGATATGCTTTTGTTAAGTAAAAACCTACCGTGTTTTCTTTATTCAATGGTTCTGTACGAAGAATTTCAGCTACTCTAAGAGCCGTTTGATATTCGCCTTGTTCTGTATAAGCACGCATCAACCCAATCAGGGCTGCATCTCGGGCATCATCGCTAGTAGCACTTGTATTAACAAACTTGAAGGTCTCGATAGCATTTTTGTAGTCTTCTTTCAATAGTCTGGCTTCTCCTATCATTACATAGGCATCATCTAGCCATTTTGAGTTTTGATGACGCTCGGCAACCAAAGAGGCTTTTTTAATAACAGCAGCTAATTGTTCGTTAACAGTTTGTGCCGACAGAGAATCGATAGGCAGAAGTATCGGAAGAAGTTGTGAGTAATTATCTTGACGAGCATCAAAAATTAATGATTCTGCTTCTTTGAATTTTATTTTTGCTTGAAACAATGCATTATACTTAGCATTAACATTATGAAAGCCTACGCTCAACGGAGAGCTACTGTATTGAGAACAACCCAGTATGAAAACACCGAAAAGGCAAGCGATATATAAAATAAAATATTTATTCATAGAAATTTTTAATGCTGAAACCGTGAAAGAAACGCAACTTTACGTAAAATTAGTATCAGTTTTTATGTTAAAGCTATTTTTTTAAATTATTCAACACCCAGAGCAATATAAATTCATTATTGAGCTTGTCAAGTAGTCCATTTTTTAATTGTTCGATTTCAAATTTAATTAATATCATGAAAGACGATTCTCAAAATAATAACAATAAATACATGCGTTATATGGGAGCGGGTATGCAAATGCTCGTAACAATAGCGACTGGTGTATTTTTAGGAAGATGGCTTGATGAAAAAATGATGATGAAAACTCCTTGGTTTACCATTGGCTGTTCCTTGTTTTTTATATTTGGAGGAATGTACCTTTTTATCAAAGGTTTACCCAAAGAATAATTTATCAAAATATTACAACTCATTTGCTCCTTTCATTGATAAATTCCCGAAAAATAACAAATTTTGTATAATGATTTCTGGTATTGTTTTTCCAATAGAATTCTTGTGTGAATTCTACTTAGAATACGTGCCAATAATGCTATCATGATTTAAAAACATAGACATTTATTCGCCTTTGGGCTTATTTATATAAATATTTTATTACTCGTGGACGAACTAAGAAAACGATTTATTCAGGGCTTTTTCATACTTATCGGACTAATTTATATTTGTAGGCTTTTCTTCCTGCAAGTAGTAGATGAAACCTATAAATTAGATGCCGAAAATAATGCCATCAGAAAGATAATTCAATCTCCTTTCAGAGGCTTGGTATATGATAGAAATAAGAAACTTATCGTGAGCAACACGGTGGTTTATGATTTATACATTACTCCTAAAAAAGCTAAAGTTGCAGATACCTTAAAATTCTGTAGCATTTTTGGCATTACCCGCCAGAGCTTCGATAGCCTTACGCACTTAGCAAGGATATATTCGCCTGTGCGTCCTTCTCTTTTTTTAAGACAGCTTTCTCGTGAAGATTTTGCCAAAGTACAAGATGCTATGGTAGATTACCCTGGTTTTGAATTTCAACTAAGTGCCGTTCGTACGTATGATTCAAAAGCCATGGCAAACGCTTTAGGATATGTAGGTGAAATTAGCCCTGAGCGCTTAGAAAAGTTAGAAGAAGATGGTGACGAATACTACCGACAGGGAGATTATATTGGCGTAACAGGTCTTGAAAGGTTTTATGAAGAAGACCTTCGGGGAGAAAGGGGCATCAAGTATATGATGGTAAATAGTAGGGGAGTTGAAAAAGGCCCATTTAAAGGGGGTGCTTTTGATAAAAACCCTATTGCAGGTAAAAATTTATTGAGCTCAATAGATATTAACCTACAAGCTTATGCTGATAGTTTGATGCAACACAAAGTGGGTAGTGTAGTAGCGATAGAGCCAAGCTCGGGCGAAGTACTGGCGATGGTGTCTGCTCCAACCTATGACCCAAGTCAATTATCAGGGCGTACTTTTTCAAAGTACTTTCAAACCTTAAACCTGAACCCGCTTCACCCTTTAATGAATCGTCCACCGAGTGCTTATTATCGTCCGGGGTCTACCTTTAAAATTATACAAGCATTGGTAGCACTACAAATGGGGGTAATTAGTCCGGGAACAGGGTTTGGACATGCGGGTTCGCCCATTCGTTGTAGCCACAATCACCCCGTGGCTAGCGATGTTCAAAAAGCGATTCAGTATTCTTGTAACCCATATTTTTATCAGACTTATAAGCGAATGATTTATAATAACGATGAGAAAAATGTTTTCAAAAAATCTGCACTGGGTTTACAAAAATGGGATGAAATGGTAGCGAAGTTTGGTATAGGGCAATTATTAGATATTGATTTGCCAAACGAGAAAAAAGGTAAATTACCAGATGTAAAGTATTACAACAAAGAGTACAAACGTGAACTTTCATGGAAGTTCTCGAACATCGCTAGTAATAGTATCGGCGAAGGTGAAATTATCGTAAACCCTTTGAAAATGGCAAATGTTGCAGCTATTATTGCTAATAGAGGCTGGTATATTCGTCCACATTTAGTAAAAGGGGTAGATGAATTTGGAGCAATTGACCCAAAATATAAAGAGAAAATATCTGTTGGAATTGACAAACGCCACTTTAATACAGTAATTGAGGGAATGGTACTGGCGGTAAACAACGGAACAGTGTCAGGAGACGGTAGAATGAATGATATTCAAATGTGTGGAAAAACAGGGACCTCACAAAACCGACATGGAGAAAACCATTCTATCTTCATTGCATTTGCACCTAAAGAAAACCCCAAAATTGCTATTGCCGTTTTTGTAGAAAACGCTGGGTCTGGTGGAGCGCACGCCGCACCAATCGCGTCTTTGTGTATTGAAAAATATATCAAAGGGCATGTAGACCGCAAAGCCATTGAAACGAAATGGATGAATAAAAGTTATCCGAATATGCTTACTGTGAGAAATGAAATGGCATCAAAAGCAAAAACGAAAATGAAGCCCGACACCGCACAGAAAGTAGATGAGGAATTATTTTTAACAACCCCTACAACCATCACTTTACCACTTGGAGGTTCACCAAAAACGAATGAAGTAAAAATCCCGATGAGTCCCAAGAAAACTACAACCAATATCAAACCAGTAGAGAAAAAGAAAGTAGCGCATTGAAAAATATGCTCAGACTCGATTTTCCCATTTCCTAAAAATACCGTTGTACAATGTTAATTGTATAACTTAATTCATCGAACTTAACTTGGCAAGGCAAGAAAAAATATCAAAAAATTTAGACTGGATGACAGTCTTACTTTTTATCGTTTGCGTAACTGTAGGCTGGTTTAATATCTATGCGGCCATCTATAATCCTGAAAACCCACTTTGGATTGGAGATGCTGGCTTTTTTGATACCAACGCTGGTAGGCAACTTATCTGGATTGGTACAACGGTCTTACTCATTATTGCCATTTTGGTGATTGATTATCGCTTTTACGATACTTTCGCATTCTTTATTTACGGCTTTTTTATCTTTATGCTTATCTTGGTGTTGTTGGTCGGGACTGAGGTAAAAGGCTCGCATTCATGGTTTAGGGTGGGAGGGTTTCAATTACAACCAGCAGAGTTTGCCAAAATGGCTACGGCTTTGGCATTGGCAAAATACATAAGTACGCCTATGGTGAACCTGACTCGTTTTAAAGACCAGTTTACAGTAGCATTGATTATTTTAATTCCTCCCATCCTTATTCTGGCTTCTCACGAAACAGGCGTTGCCCTAGTCTTTGCCTCTTTCATGATTTTATTATATCGCGAAGGACTTCCAGGGATTTATCCTGCTGTTTTTCTTTCCACGATTATATTGTTTGTGTTGTCTTTGATTTTTGAAGAATGGGAAATCTATATTGGTTTAGCTGTGTTAGTAGGTATTGTTATTTTAATAATGCCTCGTTATGAACGTAAAACAAAAAATATCATTACCATCATAGGCATTGCTGTTGTGATGGGGCTGTTCGTTACGGGGGTCGACTGGGCTATTAATAATGTATTGCAACAACATCAACGAAATAGAATAAAAGTATTAATTGACCCTGATTTTGATAGGAAAAAAACAGGCTATAACGTTCGCCAAGCCAAAATTGCGATTGGTTCTGGTGGACTTTTTGGGAAAGGATATTTACAAGGAACACAAACAAAATTTGATTTTGTACCCGAACAAAGCACCGACTTTATTTTCTGTACAGTAGGTGAAGAAGAAGGTTTTCTTGGTAGCTTACTGGTCGTGGGATTATTCTTGGCACTGCTGCTTCGAGTCGCTTATCTGGCCGACCAACAGAAATCTAGGTTTGCCCGAGTCTACGGCTATGGGGTGGTCTCCATACTTTTTTTCCATTTTATGGTTAACATAGGCATGACTATCGGATTAATGCCTGTTATTGGTATTCCTCTTCCGTTTTTTAGCTATGGTGGGTCGTCGCTGTGGTCATTTTCAATTTTATTATTTATCTTCTTGAAAATAGATGCCCATCGTACACAAGTTCTTTCTAGGTGGTAAATTGATAGTAGCCTTATTATTTACAGCTAATTTCATTAGAACATGGCATTAATATCTAAAAAGAAAGTACCCTTCAAGATTAATCTCCAACTCAGAAAATATTTAACAAAATATGGTCGGGAGATTAAAATGCCAATTCAATATGCTGATTTATTACGCTTTGAAAGTTCGATAAGTTTGTATGATAAATTTGGGAATGATACTTTTTGGATTACCGTTTTTTTTCCACATTCCGAGATTGAACATGTTTATGAAGGATTGAAGAAAATTTATGCGGATTTAAAAACAGATGGAGATGAAAAGGTAATTAAGCACCTCACTGTTGATAGAATAGATTTGTGTACTTATGGAAATACACAGCCTTTTAGGATACGTATCGTAAATAGGGTAAACGATAACTTCGATTATTTTTATATCAAAAGAGCCGACTGTTCCAGAGTTTATGGAATGGAATTAGAACACCTGCTTTCGCCGAACAGAATCAATTATCTTACTTTCGAAAACTCATTGGTTGAAGAACACATTGCAGGGATTCCGGGTGATCAGTTTTTCAAGAATTACCTAAGCGACCCCAACATCAATGAAATCCGTTTGGCTAAAGAATTTGTCAAGTTTAATGAAAGATGTTTGGTGCTGTTACTAGGAGATATGCACTCTTCAAACTTCGTAGTAGAAATTACCCCGGATTTTGAAGAAGTATATTTTAGAATAAGATCGATTGATTTTGACCAACAGAGCTACGAAGGGAAACGAACTGTTTATATGCCACAATATTTTAAACAGAATAATCCTTTGATTGAAATGGGTATGCGTCACATGACGCCCGAATCTGTAAAGCAGTACCAAATAGAGGAACGCTCGCTGATTTCAAAAAGGATGAAAGTAGAAAGCCAAAGAGTGTATGAATTAATGGCTATTATGGCAAAAGATGATATATCAACCCTAGAAAATACGGAGCAACTTAAAAACGAGTTAGCAAAATATTATGATTCCGACCAATTCTTGAAGTGCAGAACAATGGGAGAAATTGTTTGGGTAAGCTTGGAACAAGTAAGGATGCAGTAAAACTTTATCACTAGGGAGGGACTTTAGTCCCTCCCTAGTGATAAAATACCTTTACTATTAGCTGGTGACTTAAGTCACCAGCTAATAGTAAAGGGTTGAATGTCAGGTTTACACCTTTTTCGAGACGCCTAAAAATACGAATATCCAACCCACTATCAATGCCGTACCTCCAATGGGCGCTATTGCTCCCCACATCGTTATACCAGTAGCACATATCAGATAAAGAGAACCTGCAAAAATAAGTGTTCCGATTAGCAACGAATATCCTGCCCAATTCAAGAATTTGTGTGAAATCTTATCGGTTAAAATTCCTACTAAAATTAACGCTAAAGCTCCATACATTTGGTAACGAGCCGCCGTTTCAAAAGTATCTGTTCGGTTAGCTGCTTCCAAGACAGCCTTAAAAGCATGGGCTCCAAAAGCACCTAATGCTACCGAAAGACCAGCAAGTAAAGTACCAGCCTGTAAAAAAAATCTATTCATATTTTTGCTAGATAAAAGAGAAATATTCTACAAAGAACGCAATGAAAAATAGAGTTTCAATGATAATTACTTGAATATTTATGATGCTTTAAAGGATAATTTGACCAATCATCATTTTTATAATAGGGGTTTAACCAATTTTAGTTGTCATCACTAAAAATGTCAAGTAAGAGTTGTAATTTTGTGAGAGTAACTCTACGGAAAATAACCTCTTGAAATTTTGCAACTCACTGATTCTGATATTTTGTTAGCCATCCGACAAGGAAATGAGCGTGTTTTTGAAGCGATGTTTCGAAAGCACTATCAGGCTTTATGCAACTATTCTTGCAACATCCTAAAAGACATGGATGATGCTGAAGAAATAGTGCAAAGCGTTTTCCTGAAATTTTGGGAACAGCGCCAAGAAATAGAAATAACAGTTTCTTTAAAATCATATCTTTATCGAGCTGTTCATAATACCTGTTTAAATCGTATAAAACACCTTAAAGTACAAGAAGTATATCGTCAACACGTTGGAGAGTTTATAGAAAATACGTTTGATTCTGCCACTGATTTACTAGATAAAAACGAACTTGAAATCCGCATAGCTGAAGCACTAGAAAAACTGCCAGAACAATGCAGACTTATTTTTAAAATGAGTAGATTTGAAGAACTGAAGTATCAAGAAATAGCTAACCAATTGGGGCTTTCTATCAAAACAGTAGAAAATCAAATAGGAAAAGCACTAAAAATTATGCGGACAGAATTGGCAGATTATTTGCCTTTATTACTATTTTGGGTACTTTTCTACTAGAATAACAAGTAAACAGACACTTAATGTGATAAAAAAATCTAAATCTCTATCTATTCAAAACTATTGCTTAACAACCAAACACTAAAATTACATACATAAAAGCCTTTGGGTTTAAGATGATTAACGAAGAAAACATAGACGATTTACTGGCAAAATACCTTGCAGAAGAAGCTGATAGTCAGGAAGCTGATGCTGTAAATGAGTGGATTACTTTGTCGGATGATAATCAAAAAACCTTCGAACATACAAGTATTATCTGGGAAAAGAGTGCCTTGTTAAATACGCAACAAGTAGTTGATGTGGATACTGCTTGGGCAAAACTCGGTATTGGCTCAGATAAAATAAAGAGAACGGCTGATCAATCAGATTATATAAAACCTTTGCCCCATAGAAGTGGAGGTAGTAAACACCCATTGAAAGGAAGAAAGTCAAATACTATCAATCTTGTCTTTAATAATTTCCTCAAAATTGCAGCGGTTTTAATTTTCATCGTCGGAGGAGTACTTTTGGTGAAGAAGAATACCGAGCCAGACATTACATTGCTAACTTTTCAAACAGGTAATATTCCTACAGAAAAAGTTTTAGCTGATGGAACAAAAATATTTTTAAATAAAAATTCAACAATCAGTTTTCCCGAGAATTTTGAAGGAGATACCAGAGAAGTGAAACTAACAGGAGAAGCTTTTTTTGAAGTACACCATGACAAAGCCCATCCTTTTATCATCCATGCTAATGGTACGGATATAAAAGTACTAGGGACATCATTTAATGTAAAAGCGTATGATGCTCAGGTACAAGTAGTAGTGAATACAGGAAAAGTACAATTTTCGAAAAATACTCAGCAGGTTATTCTAGTAAAAGGCGAAAAAGCTGAAATTTCAAAAGAACAAGATGTTATTGTAAAATCGATAAATGTTGACGAAAACATACTTTATTACAAAACAAAATCGTTTAATTTTGAAGAGACTAGTTTAGATGAAGTAGCACAATTGCTTTCAGACAATTTTGGAAAAAGTATTGTTTTTGAGCAAGATAAAATTAAAAACTGTAAACTGACTGCCACCTTCCAGCAAGAAAGTTTGGATAATATTCTCACCATAATTTCCGAAACCTTTAACCTGAAAATTACCAAAAAAGGAGATTCAATCGTGCTTCAAGGCGAAGGCTGTCAGTAGAATGGATTGAATAACGATTTGAAAATCGTTCCACTATGATAGCTTATTATTTTAAATACGTTGCTTTAAATATTTGTTTTTTACTGTTAATTACTCATTCTTCTTTAGGACAAATCCCTATTTTAGAACGAAATATTAGTGTTAGGTTCAATAATGATAAAATTACCCAAGTGCTAGATATCATTGCTAGTGAAGGAGGTTTTAATTTTTCCTATAATTCTAATTTGATTGATAGTGACAGGCGAATAGATTTGGCTGTTACCAACCGTCCAGTACGGGATGTGCTAAAACAAATTTTTGGCACCTCTATTAGCTACAAAGTACGTGGACAATATGTTATTCTTCAGAAAAATATTACAGAAAATCAAAACTTACATTTTGTATTAAGTGGCTATATCGTAGACCCCAATGAAGGCATAAAACTGCCAGATGCCAGTATTTATGAGAAAACCAGTTTAGCCTCGGCAATTTCTAATCAATTTGGCTTTTATAAAATTAAGCTATCTACTAAGAAATTTCCCATTCGGTTGAGTATTTCAAAACCAGGCTATGAACATCAGATAGTTTTCATCAAAAATGCTCAGAATGATTACCTCAATATTGAGCTAGTGGCAGAAAAAAAAGAGTTGACTTATCAATCAGCTTTTGATGACAACTCGATTGAACAAATGGAGTTGTTTCAAAAAAGAAACCAGTTAATTGAATCTGCCCCTGTCTTTAAAGATAATCGCCCTCCCTTTGTAGATGCTGCTGGCGACGAAAGTTTTCATCCTGTTTTTGTGCCTTTCGATTCCTTGGCTTATAGAACAGACTGGGAAAGGTTTAAAGATGGCGTTGGAAAATTCTTTGTCAGACGAAGCCAACGTATCAATGCCTTTAACATCAATGATACCCTTAATCAAAGACTTCAAATATCATTACTCCCTTTTTTAGGAACCAATCGCCTACTTTCTGGAAGTATCGTAAACGATTTTTCAGTGAATATCCTGATGGGGTATTCTGGTGGCGTGAATAAGCTAGAAATAGGTGGGTTATTAAATGGTATTCATCATGATGCAAATGGTCTACAAATAGCAGGGTTAGGGAATATTGTAGGGGGCCAGCTAAGAGGTGTACAGGTGAGTTCCTTGCTGAATATTGCTGGTAGCTTAGATAAAGGCTTACAATTGAGTGATGGTATCAATGTAGTAGCTAAATCCTCTAATGGTTGGCAAGTGGGTCTTATCAACTTTGCTAAAGATGTGGGGAAAAAAGGAAAGCAAATAGGGTTATTGAATATTAGTGAAACATCAGAATCAACCCCTTTTGGATTATTAAGCTTTGTTAGTTCAAAAGATGGTTATAAACGGTTGGAATTAACGATTGATGAAAATGAAACAGGAAGCGTAACATTCAAAACAGGGGTAAGAAAGTTTTATAATATTCTAACGATTGGTTATAATTTCCTCAGAACCCGAGAGCTTTTTAGTGCTGGATATGGCATTGGGCGTGCCTATGAAATGAGCCACGGATGGATGCTCAATACAGATTTAGTGGCCAATGTGTTAGTAGAATACGATGCCTTTAATCCGAATGTAGGGGCTTTGTATAAATTTGATATAAGTTTTGAAAAACAAATTGCCCGCAATGCGGCTATTACCTTTGGCCCATCATTCAAAGCACTTCTTATCGACAGATACAACTTCAATACTTGGCAAGGCAAACCATTCAGCCGTATGCCAAGCTATACTCCTCTGTTCTCTACAGACCATTCTACCTTTTGGCTTGGTTTTCAAATGGGTTTAAGAATTCGCTCTAAATAATGCTACTATTTTATTATATTTCGAATATTTGTGATTATTTTAATAACTAGACATTTTGAATACTAATTATTTATATTGTCGTGTGTGCGTGCGAACTTTGTACAAAAAGCTATGACAGCCTACGAAAAAGCTCGCAACAACCCACGGCAATTTAAATCTTTGACCT
>NZ_JAYFUL010000081.1:0-11642 GCF_034928825.1 Arcicella aquatica
TGATTCACTAAAAATACGTCGTTGACGAATTTTTAAACTTGTACTTTTTTTAGAATCTGATTTCGATTTGCTCATAAATAAGTTGAAATTTATGTCAACCTATTTTAGGCAAGCACATCGGCGGACGGTTCACCAATCACTATTTACTAATCACTACTTAAAAGATAGTTGTGTTGCTTTCTATTACAAAGATAGCCCGACGCCTTTTGATAGTAAGGGTGCGTTTACGACATTGTAGGGTATCATTTGCGTAAAAAGTATGCCACTTGTATTGAGGCTAAATTGGTGATTTGATTATCGGTAGTCGCTGTAAAAAAACAAACACTTTGTATTTAATAAGTTTGATTTTATTAACTTTACTACATGACTAAAAAAGTGGAACGTAGCGTTTCGGAATTTAATACCGAACTTAAACTGAAAGGGTTTAAAGCTTTTCAGTTAGAAGACGATAGTAATGCCACCCGCATATATAGCAGGAAGGATTTCTTTAAAATATGCCTAACAACAGGACATAGCAAAATTCATTATGCCGATAAAAGCTTTGACCAAGAAGGTACTATTTTGTTTTTTGGCAATCCGCATATTCCGTATTCTTGGGAAACAATATCTACTCAATATATTGGTTATACCTGTTTGTTTTCAGAAGAATTTTTAAAACAATCTGAACGTTCAGAAAGTTTGAGTCAATCTCCTTTCTTTAAAATTGGTGGAACACCCGTCTTGAAAATTTCGGAGGAACAAAGGTTATTCCTAAATACTATTTTCCAAAAAATGATTGATGAGCAGCAAAGCAACTATGCCTATAAAGACGAACTTATTCGCAACTACATCAATCTAGTCATTCACGAAGCACTAAAGTTACAACCGTCTGAAAATTATCATCAACACAAAAACGGGACTTCACGGGTCACGTCTGTTTTCCTTGAATTATTAGAGAGGCAATTTCCCATTGAGACTGGAGATAAACCCTTGCAGTTAAAAACAGCACAGGATTACGCTCAACATTTAAACATACACGTAAACTATCTGAACCGTGCTGTAAAAGAGGTTACAGGAAAATCTACGACTACCCATATTACAGAAAGAATTACAACGGAAGCTAAAGCACTATTGCAACATACTGATTGGAACATTTCTGAAATTGCCTATGCACTAGGGTTTGAGTACCCGACTTACTTCAATAACTTTTTCAAAAAAAATACTGGTACTAATCCAAAGTCATTAAGGGAAATAGAAGTTTGAAATTCTTAATTTTTGGTTTGATAATCGTTAGCGAGCTAAGGAATAGCGAGCATACCTTTGTGGTATATTATCGAATTGATTATCATGAAAAATACACAACAACAAACCCTTGTTCCAAAAGATATTTTTGATAGCATGCGTTTGGGCGAACCCATTCGCTTGGACGACCCCCAATATCCCAAAATTCAGGAAGTCGTAAATCGTACCCTAAAGCTAAATGCAAAGCTGAATACCTCAGAAAATGTTGAGCAGATAAGGGGAATTTTAAGCGAAATAATCTGTACTGAAATAGATGCCTCAACCATTGTCTTTGTGCCATTTTATACCAATTTCGGTCGGTTTATCACAATAGGTAAAAATGTATTTATCAACCATGCCTGTAGTTTTTTAGACATGGGTGGAATAACCATTGAAGACAATGTGTTGATAGGTCCTAAAGTAAACCTCATTACGGAAAACCATCCCTTAAACCCCAATGATAGAAAATCGTTGATTTGTAAACCCATTCTTATAAAATACAATGCGTGGATTGGTGGAGGGGCAACGATATTACCAGGCGTAACCGTTGGCGAGAATTCAGTAGTGGCGGCAGGTGCCGTAGTTACGGCTGATGTACCCTCGAATACCGTAGTTGGGGGTATTCCTGCGAAATTTATCAAGAATATTTAATTAAAAAAAATGAAAATCATCACCTTATTTTTAGCGAGTTTTATTTGTATTCAATTGTTTGCTTGCAATATCACTGAAGAAGCAAAGCCAGCAGATACTTCAAATACTGATAGCAATCAAGCAAATCCTACCAACCCCTCTAACGCAGATACTAGCACAAACAGTAAGAAAATGAAAGTAACAATTGGTGCCAATGTTTTTACTGCCACATTAAACGACAATGCAACGACAGCAGCATTTAAAGCAAAGTTACCTATGACTATCAATATGAAAGAGTTGAACGGAAACGAAAAATTTTTCGATTTTGCCTTTAATCTACCCACCAATGCGTCCAATCTGGGTACTATCCAAAATGGAGATTTGATGATGTATGGGGCTAACACCTTAGTCCTTTTCTACAAAACTTTTTCAACATCGTATAGCTACACACGGCTCGGGCGGATTGATAATCCTTCGGGGTTGGCTACCGCACTAGGTACAGGTAATGTAACGGTGAAATTTGGATTAGAGTAAAAATTGAAATGATTTCGCCTTTGGTGGTGTTTTCACCGCCAAACCACGTCATATTGTTTTGATAAATGGTGCGTTGTTTACGCAAATGTTGTTGGAGAACAAACTCCAACAACGGCGGGAAATAAAAGATGTACATTTTCCCAATACAGAAAAAGGAATTGTTACATGGCTACAAAAAGTTACTGATGAAGAGTACAACAACGTTGTGAAGCAATAAACAAAAGCAATGACAAGGCTAAATGAATTTCTTAATTGGAACTTATTATTTGTTCTTTTACTAAGCATAAATACCATGAATGCACAAAATAGTATAAACGAAAACCAACACTTGAATGCAAAACAACAAAGTATTGTAAGTATTGCAACACAAACGGCGGTTGGTGACTTAGAGCATCTGAAAATACAATTACATAAAGGGCTAGATGTGGGGCTTACCATCAATGAAATAAAAGAGGTGTTGGTGCAAATGTATGCCTATTGTGGTTTTCCTAGAAGTCTGAACGGGATAAATACTTTTATGAATGTACTGGAAGAAAGAAAAGGTAAAGGTATAACAGACCTAGAAGGAAAAGATGCTTCGCATTTTACGGATGCTGTAAACAAATATGAAACAGGGAAGCAAACTTTACATAAACTAACTGGGGTAGAAGAAAAAGATCCTAAAACTGGGGCAAATGCTTTTGCACCAATCATTGATATTTTTTTAAAAGAACATCTGTTTGCCGATATATTCAGTCGTGATGTACTTACGCATCAACAGCGAGAATTAGCTACTATCTCGGTGCTTGCGGCACTAGAAGGTGTAGCTCCGCAACTTCAATTTCACTTGGCTGTTGGGTTGAATATCGGACTCACAGAAAGCCAGTTAAAGCAGGTTTTTTCGATAACAGCAACACATATTGGAAAGCAACAGGCTGAAATAGCTAACAATGTATTATCGAAAATTTCCGACAAAAAGCCTTAGTTAACTTGGTTTAATTTACAAAATGTAGCACGAGTTTCCAACTCGTATTATTACTTACGAGTTGGAAACTCGTGCTACTGACAGGTACAAACATCAAGTGGAGGTATCCCTTCCAAAATACTAAAGTCCATTTAATACATAAAAATTTAAGCGCATGAAAAAAATACTTGCTCATACAATGATGTTCCTGACAATAGCAGGTCAATCGTTCAGTCAAAACAACGAAAATACTACGAAAATGAATACAGCACCCAATCATTATACTTTTCAGTTAAGCGATAAAGTAACTCGACAAAAAGTACATTTTAAGAACCGTTATGGTATCACGCTGGTAGGGGATTTATATCTTCCCCAAAATCAACATCAATTACTTTCAGCACTCGCCGTTAGTGGGCCTTTTGGGGCAGTGAAAGAACAATCTTCTGGATTGTATGCCCAGACAATGGCCGAACGGGGCTTCGTAACCTTGGCTTTTGACCCTTCTTATACGGGCGAAAGTGGTGGTGAGCCTAGAAATGTAGCTTCGCCCGATATAAATACGGAGGATTTTAGTGCTGCGGTTGACTTTTTAGGCTTACAGAAAAATATAGACAGAAACAAAATTGGTATTATTGGGATCTGCGGATTTGCAGGTTTTGCCTTAAATGCTACCGCCATTGATAAGCGAATTAAAGCTGTGGCTACAACAAGTATGTATGATATGACACGACTGATGTCGAGAGGGTATAATGATGTAGTAACCGCAGAACAGCGTACCCAAAATCTTGAACATTTAGCACAACAGCGATGGAAAGATGCAGAGAACCAATCGTTTGCACCTTCGTCTAATAATTTACCTGAGAAACTAACAGGTAACGAGCCTCAGTTTGTAAAAGATTATTTCGATTATTACAAAACTCCTCGTGGGTTTCATGTACGTTCTATTAATTCAAATGCGTCGTGGACGGCTACGAACCCGATGTCTTTTATGAATATGCCTATCCTGACATACATGAAAGAGATTTCACCGAGACCAATGTTTGTCATTGCGGGAGAAAATGCACATTCTAGGTATTTTAGTGAAGATGCCTACAAAGCAGCAGCCGAGCCCAAAGAGCTAATGATAATACCTGATGCTGTTCATGTTGATTTATATGATAGAATGGATAAAATTCCGTTTAATAAGCTAGTAATGTTTTTTAACAGTAATTTGAAGTAGATTATTTCGGTTATTAGAGAACAATTCTAGTAGCCTTTTAAAAGCAAAAAACCGCTTATACGTATTGTATAAGCGGTTTTAAGGAGTGGAGACGGAGAGATTCGAACTCTCGTCCAGACAAGGAACTCGATAGCTTTCTTCACGTTTAGTCTTGATTATTTTTTCGAGATAGGCAGGGTTCAAGCCGGACCTTAATCTATCCTTATCCTCTCTGTACTAAATGTTTGCTTAGAGAAATCACAACATTCGACTCTGCGTTTCGACACCCCGTATCCCAGCGGCAGAGTTTAGCCGAGTGGGGTGTGGCGAATAGCTCCAACTCCGTTGATAACTATCCAAAACGAAATCCCTTAAGGATTAAGCTGCCATGGCATACTGAGTATTGCCGGTTGTTTTTCGGACTAATTTTTAACAGGAGATCAGACCAACTCCCGACGTGCTTACCACCGACCTGCACAAGCTGTCAATACCGGTCGCCCCCATTTGTTCAATAAACATCAAATGAAAAATAATTGTTTCATTCTTTGGGACTGCGAAGTTAATATAATTTTTGAAGAATTGGGTAAAAATATTTATCCTAAGATTAATGGAGAAAAAAGAATCAGCGGATTTTTAAATTACCCGCAGATGAATGGAGATAAAATTCGCTGATTTGCGGAGAAAAATACAGGAAAAGGAATCAGCGAAAATCAGCGAAAAAAATCAGCGTTTATCTGCGGGTATTAAAAATTACCCATAGCCTATCTTAAATCCTCACACTAATTCCCCCAAACAAAAATCTTCCAGCAGCAGGTTCGAAGTAACGATTGGCTGTGGCATTGATTTGTACGTTGGCATTGTAAATGGTATTACTTAGGTTATTTACCCCCACAAAAGGTTCAAGGACGAAATGACCGATTGTCTTACGATAGCCTAACCTTACATTGGCAGTAAAATAGCCATCATTCGTTACCGTATTGGCATCATCTGCAAATATTTTACTGATACTTCTTAACTGTACAATCGTGAAAAATCCTGATTTGGTAAAATACCTAAACTCTGCATAAATATTATGTTTTGGAATGCCAGGTAAGGTATTTCCATCAAATTTCCCTGCGGTAGTCTGGTATTCTTTATAGGCAAAAGCTGAATATGTATAGTTCAAATAGGTCGTTAACCCTGCTACTATTTTATAGGTTATACCCGCTTCTATGCCTTTTCGGTTGGATAATCCTGCATTTCTAAATAATGTTCTACCTGCTTGCCCTGCTAGTTGGTAAGGCACTATTTCGTCTTGTACTTCAATGGTAAATAAAGCTAGGTCTACCCTTAGTTTTTTGTTTAAAATGCCTTTATAACCTACCTCGAAATTTCTTGATTTTTGGGGACTTAACTCAGGGTTGAAACCTCCCGTAGCCTGTGGATTATTGGATAATTCATTCAACGAAGGCGTTTCAAAACTACTGGAGATATTGGTATAAATGGATTGATTGGCACTGGGCGAAAATGAAAAGCCTAACATTGGGCTAAAGCGTTGAAAAGATTGCGTAGCCGATTGGTCGCCATCGCTTTGAAATTTATCAGAAACCTTTAATTGAATATCATCAAAGCGAGTATTCAACGAAAGTCTGAATTTCGGACTGAACGTATATTCCTGCAAAATAAATGCTCCTACGTTGCTAAATCCTTCGATTTGGTCTAACCTCAGTGTACTTCTTTCTCCTTTTTTGTTATCATATCGCTGACGATTATCTTGTTGATTTTCAAGGTCAATACCTGCTTTTAGCCTGTATTTTTTATCGGTAAATTGATAGTTAAAACCTCCGCCCGAAAAATCTCTTTTAAAGACGATTTGTCCACTCGCTTCAAAAGCTTGCTGATTACTAAAATCTCTATTCAAATAAAACCCTCGCGCACTAATTTGATGTTTTTCGCCAATTTTTTGGTCATAAATCAAGGCAAATTTGGCTTGTTTAAAAGTCTCATAAGCATTGTAATCCAAATTGGTCTGGCGAGCCTGCTGTCTGTTTTTATCAATTTCTGCTAGGGTCAATCCTCCGGGGTCTTCTGCTTTAGGGCTATCTACGTAACTCATCAAGAGGGTCAGGTTTATTTTGTCCGAAAACTTATAAATCACTTTTCCATTCAAGAAATTGCGTTCCAAAGCACTATGATCACGATAACCCTTACTCGTTAGCCTAGAGGCATTGACGAAGTAGGTTACTTTCCCAATTTCTTGTCCAGTTTTGAATTGCAAACGCTGGAAACCAAAAGAGCCAAAAGTACTTTGAGCCTCCGCAAAAAATTGTTTGGGGGTTTCAGAAAACAAACTGATAACGCCCCCCGAAGCATTACCATACAATCCTGCTGTGGGACCTTTGATTACCTCTACACGTTCCATCAAGCCCATATCTAAATTACCGACTTTGGCAGTGCCGTCGGGAATAGATTCTGGAATACCGTCCATCACGACCTTCAACCCACGAATACCGAACGACGCTCTAGCCCCAAAACCACGAATAGAAATCCGTAAATCCTGAGCAAAGTTTTCGGAGTTCATCGCAAAAACACCGGGCACAGCCCCGAGGGCATCAAACATCGAAAGCTTAGATTGTCCTGTTTGTAAACGTGCTTGGTCAATAACGGTGACTGCCAGCGGGGTTTGAATATCTTTTCCTACAAAGCGTGACGAACTGATAATTACGGGCTGGAGTTCAGTAACTTTCAAACTAGAGTCTGTCTGAGCCCATAAAGTAAATGTATTCAGCAACAGGATTATCGGTAAAAATCTTTTCATGACAGAGTTTTTCAGAAAGATAACGCAAAAAGCCTAATACTTTGGTAGGATTTGAGGGTAAATAATAGCCTCAAAACAGACGTTTGTTCTTAAGGTTACCATTCATTGTATCTTTGTTTTCTCAAAAGGTAACTGTAAACCTCACCGTAATGTTTGCTGATTAGTATCCTAATAATTTCTTTTTGACTGATTAGGAATTATACGAGGGACGTATATATGGATGGTAAATTGAATATTATTGTATAAAAATGGATATTATAGCATTGAACGAAGGCAACAACTCATGGCATGACTTCCAATTGTTTGGCAACGAAGATAAAATTTCGAAAGTCATGCCATGAGTAATTTTAGAAATCAACTAATCTTCAAAGCATTAGCATACGATTCCTCAGGCATTGATGTTGGGAAAAATACTTTAAGTCCCTCGTTAGTTTGTTCAAACTTTAATGCTTGCTTGGTCGATAATAATACTACCTGATTAATTTTTGATGAACGATACGGGCTATTTGCTCCAAGACTTTTAATAAGCACTTCTCCTGTCGTTGGCCATCCCATCACCGTGGCAAAAAGGTTTTCACCCTTGACTACAAACCGAATATCCTTATCAGTAAACGGCTTGCCTTTGCCTTCATTAAAGCCCTGAGCACTTAATGCCGCCGCTCCTTCTTGTGCAGGGCCTTCGCCAAAGATTTTCCAAGGGCGTGTGCCATAAATGCTTTCTCCGTTCGCCCTCATCCATACG
The DNA here is from genome assembly GCF_034928825.1 of Arcicella aquatica. Taxonomy (NCBI): domain Bacteria; kingdom Pseudomonadati; phylum Bacteroidota; class Cytophagia; order Cytophagales; family Flectobacillaceae; genus Arcicella; species Arcicella aquatica. The sequence goes on from NZ_JAYFUL010000081.1 coordinate 8,105, forward strand.
CCTATATCTTCTACTACTTTACGCTCTAACTCATCAATAGAACCATCTCCACGCAAAGGAATATTCAGCATAAGGTTACCATTTTTACTGACTACATCAATCAATGTATGGATAACCGTTTTGGCAGTTTTATAGCCCTTGCGGTCGTAAAGTTCACGATTATAGTGCCAGTCGCCAATACAAGTATCCGTTTGCCACGTAAATGGTTCAATGTTGTTGCTTTGTCCTCTTTCTATGTCCCAGATGATGGCCTTACGCTGATTTTCATCCAAGATTTTACCATTAATTACTCCTGTAAGTTTACCCTTATCTTTAATACTTTTGTTGTACAAATGGGCTGTAATTCGCAAGCCAACATCACTAATAGGCCACATTGGCAATTGTGAATCATCAAAATAGACAAGGTCTGGACTGTATTTATTGATTAAATCTATCGTCCTGTTATAAAACTTCTCGATATAAGCTTGGGTAGGAACAGCGACACCATTACCCCAATGCCATTGTCTGTGTATCATGCCATTGTCCAGACTATTTTCGCTCAATGGATGGTTTTGTGCATAAAGTTCCTGTGGGTCTAGTCCATCCCACCATTTCCCCTTGCCATCTTGCTTAGTAAGTTTACCGTCGTAAGGTACACCAGCATAAGGCCCGTTTTTATCAGATCTCTGGGCGGTTTCAAGCCAGCTCCAAGCATGGGCGGCGTGTACACTTACTCCGAAGGGCAAACCGTTTTTCTTGGCTGCTTTTGCCCAGCCACCAATGATGTCCTTCTTAGGACCTACCTTAGTAGAGTTCCAGTTTTTCTGGTATTTACTATTATATAAGTCAAGGTTATCGTGGTGATTGGCCAAGGCCATAAAATATTGCGCACCACAGTTTTTATAAAGCGACACCAATTCTTCAGGATTCCACTGCTCGGCTTTCCAAACATTGATAACGTCTTTAAAACCGAAAACCGAAGGGTGACCATATTTTTCAAGATGGTACTTATATTTTCGGTTACCTTCCATGTACATTTCTCTAGCATACCAATCGCCTGCTTCTGGCTGACATTGCGGCCCCCAGTGTGCCCACATACCAAACTTTGCATCACGGAACCAATCGGGTGTTTGGTAACTTTGAAGAGATTCCCACGTAGGTTTAAATGGACCAGAAATGATAGGTTCTAACCCTTTGTGGTTTTCAGCGAAAGGCAAGATATTGTTAGCAAAGCTTTTGGATGCCAAAAGACTAGGTATCCCTAAGGCAAAACCTTGGAGAAGTTTTCTTCGATTCATGTTAAACGTTTTTTCGGTTTAATCTTGTTTTACTTGACACCTACAAATTTATCAGCTACGAATTGTTATTTTTTTGCATAAATTTGACAGATTTTTGCACAATTCCGACTATTGCTTTTCAAAACCTTATAGGGTATGACATACCTTTGTGTGTAAAGCCATCCAATTATTCACATTCTTGAAGGCATGATAAGCATATAAACATATCGGGTAGCCGATTCATCATTAAGAAGCTGTTTAAGCTTTCCGTTTCTGAGGTTAAAGTATTGTATTTTTGAATTGATTTTTTCAAAATTTGCGAAGCATAGCATCGCTACGTTGAGAAAATTTTGGAACAAGCTATTCTAAAAGACTTAGTTTAACCCGAAAGGGAAAGTTTAAACAGCTTCTAAATCTAAAGTGTATAAGCGAAGATGTTAATTAGAAACTATTTTTCTTTACTAAATGTAGACTATGTTAAACTAGATGCTAGCTGGAACTTTAATAATGTAATTAGTCCCTATTATCGTTTATATTATATCGATGGGGGAGAGGGTACGATTTCAAACGCTGAGACCACTATTCACTTAAAAGCGGGATACCTGTACCTTATCCCTAGTTTTACATTGTGCAACCTTACTTGTAACAATTTTCTGAGCCAGTATTTTATCCAATTTTTTGAAGAATCCCCAGATGGCTTATCGCTCTTTACGCATTCCAGAACAGTGATGGAATTAGAGGTAACTGCGACAGATATTGCTAATTTTCATCGGATTCTAGCCATTAATCCTGGACGAGGCATCAACAGATCTGACAACCCGAAGGTGTATGAAAAGGATATTTTCTATAAGGAATATCAGCAATTGAACAACTTACAGAGTATTTCAATTCGCTATGAAACCCAAGGGATTTTGTTTCAATTGATTGCACGATTCCTTGCTCCGCCTGCTTTCAAATACAATCAAATAGATGTTACTCCATCAGTGGTAATGGATGCTATCAGCTATATTCAACTAAATATCAATCAATCGCTTACCGTCAGTCAACTAGCCAATCGTGCCAATTTGAACGTAGATTATTTTTCAAGAATATTTCATCAGAGCTTGGGTAAAAGCCCTATCAAGTATATTCTTGAAAAACGCATCGAACGTGCCCAATACCTTATCACTACGACCAATAAACAAATGAGCGATATTGCGTTGGATACAGGCTTTGATAACCTACAATATTTCTCAAGGATTTTTAAAAGAATTACAGGACTGACACCCGGAGAATATAGAAATCAGAGTTGGAAGATGGGGTTTTTGTAGATTTAGACTAGAGGATGTAAGACACAAGACTCTAGACACAAGACTTTAGACAGAAGGCACAAGATATTAGGTATGCTAATCTAAAAATCTCTGTAAATCAGCGTATCAAATCAGCGAAAATCTGTGGGTTAAAAAGATGTGAGATTTGAAAGTGTCAAGCAAAGCGTCACTAGTACTCAGCTACGAACATCTACTCGCTATTCGAAATGCCCTTTGGAACATTTCGAATAGCAAAGTTGCATTCTAAGAATGCCTGACGCAGTACGCAAGCAGGCGTATTTATTATTAATAAAACCCAAGATTAATTTTTATACTTTCTGAGTAACTTCTTCCAGAAGTAATATTTGTGTTTTTAGTATCATTTAAGGTAATGATGTATTTACTGTTGAAATATTTCTGGGCTTCTTTGATATAATCTTTGTTAAGAATTATCCCCCTATGAATGCGTAAAAAATTATCTGGCAGTTTGTTTTCTAAGCTTGCAATAGTTTCTGTACTTAAAAATGTTCCTTGTTCTGAATGGATGGCTGTATAATTACTATCAGCTTCAAAAAAGGATATATCTGCCAGTTTTATAAAAATGATTTTATCGTTTTTTTTAACCGTGATAGAAGTCATTTTTTTATGTTCTTTTCTATTGGTAATCTCTTTTAAAACTTTTAAAATTTCATCGGAAGAACTTTTGATATGAAAGCTTTTTAATTTCTGAACGGTTTTTTCAATACGTTCTAATTTCACGGGTTTAACCAAATAATCGATACTATTAGTTTCAAAAGCCTCTAAAGAATATTGGTCGTAAGCCGTGCAAAAAACAACCATTGGAATAGTTTTTAAACGAGCTAATAATTCAAAACCTACTCTACCCGATGAAAAATCAGAATTAATAAAAAAAGGCTGAAATTTGTAGTTCCTAAGCAACAAATACAGCCTTTTAATGAAAAATATCATCGGTATCAAAATTAAAGATTTATT
>NZ_JAYFUL010000082.1:0-10596 GCF_034928825.1 Arcicella aquatica
TTGTTTCCCATAATGGGTATGACCATTCTTCTTCGTTGTTACACTACCACAATGACTACAGTTCATTTTACCTTTTTTATGACAAAGATAAATAAAGCATTACATTTTTAGGACTACCATTTATTTAACCGCAGTAACTTCTATTTCAAAATTTAATGGCGAATATGGAGGGATAGTATAAACTCCTTTTGAACTATCATAACTTCCTGCTTGACCATAACCCAATGACGAAGGAAAAACAAAACTACCTTTGTCTCCTAATTTCAGTTTAGAAACAGCTTCTTCAAAACCTGCAACCGTTGAACCTTGTCCTAACACAAAGCTAAAACTTCCTGTATCAAACTGTCCATTATAAATATAAAAGCCATTATTATCTCTTTTCTTAGTAGGATATAATAAATTTCCTGTGTAGCTCACTGTAATCGTTTGTCCAGCCTTCACCAAATCTCCAGTAGGTGTTACTTTAGTAAGAACATATTGTAAGCCACTACTAGTTGAGTTAACCGTTAAACCTGCATATTTAGTCTGTACAAATTCACTCACTTGCTCTACTTCTGTACGAGTAGCAATTAACTGTATCGTTAACATTGTTGGTTCTGTATACTGGCTTGTTTCTGGGAAAATAAATACTCCTTTTTCGCCTTCTTTCAACAAACTAACAGGGACATTTAAAAGACTACTATAAGTTAGATATGGGTAACTAACAGGCACTGATGTTGTACTATCAAGCAAGGTTCCATCCAACTTTCTGTAGGTATAATAAACTTTTACTAATTCTGTTGCCTTTGGGCTTCTTCCTGTGGCATTAATAGTCGTCAGGTTGTAATAAGCTCCAGAGCTAGCATCTTTGGTAAGAGTCAGGTTATTATCTTTACCGAATTGAATTACTTTGTTCTCATTGTCAAGATACCTCTGTGTTGTATCTTCTCCTGAGCTCATGCAACTACTTAGTAAACCTACTATACTAGCCAGCATCAGCCAAAATGTACTTTTGTTCATAATTTATTTATTTTTATTGATCCTTTAATGCTACTATTTCGACTTCAAAAATAAGGGGGGTATATGGCGGTATTGTTGTATTACCAGTTGAACCATATCCCAAAGCAGACCTGAAAATTAATGTTGCTTTTTCACCTAACTTCATTTTATTAATACCAACTACGAAGCCAGTCACAAATGAAGTTGATGATGAACCAACCGTTAAACTCAAAGAGTCTGTTTTACCAACATTGGTATCAAAGACTTCTCCGCTCAGGAACTTACCTGTGTATTTTATCTTAGCTACTTTTCCCGAAATTAAATCTGCCGAGCCATCTCTTGTTTTGATGTATCTAACACCTTCGGTTGTTTTTTCAGTAACTGTAATCTTATTTTTAGCAATATAGTGGTCAATATCGGCTTCTTCGCCGAAAGTGTAGAAATATGAAATATCACAACGCACTGGTTGATTCGCCGCTAGATTCGGAAATGCTACTCCTCCGCCAACTAATCTTGAAGGTAAAATAAACGAACCCGTTTCACCTTCGTGCATTAAATAAAGAAATTTCAAAAAGATATTAGTATTTACTCCGTTATGATAAAACGTAAAAGGCTTATTGGTTAGTACTGACGAGCTATCAATTTTAACACCATCTAGTCTTGTAATTACATAATGCACGCTAATAGTATCTCCCAATATTATTTGGCGACCACTAGGGTTTGCCTTACTGATAGCATAATAAACCCCATTTGAAGCTTTTTGCATCGTTAGGCTTTTACTACTGATATACTGCTGAATTTGTGTTTCGTTTTGTTGGTCGATTACATTCTCTTCCAATACAACTGTTGAAAGACATGAACTGAGCATACACACTAGCGCCCCAAACACTAAAAGGTTTAATAATTTGAACTTCATCATTACTGACTGTTATTTGATTATCAGTTATTCGTTAAATCATAACGAAACTAAACTCCTAAATGAAACGCAAAATAACGAAATCCATTGCTGTTAATTCGTTAAAAACTGTTAAAATGGCATAAAACAAAAAAGGTAAGCAAAAAAGTACAATAAAATCTTTGAAAAAATTAAAATTATGCCTCATTGGGCTATACTTTTAATTTTTTCTACTTCATTGTCCTTCGTACTTACCTTCTTGTAAGGGCTATTGTCCTCCTTTTTTGAAATCGATTGCTTCAACAGTAAATACTAAAGCAGAGTTTGCAGGAATCGGACCTTGAGCAGCTTCGCCATATCCTATTTGAGGGGGAATCAAGAAAGTACCTTTTCCGCCTTTTTTCATCATCAACAATGCTTCATTGAAGCCAGGAATCATACCACCAATAGGCATATCTAATGGACTTGGGCTTTGGTCAAATACTTTTCCATCTAAAAACTTTCCTACATACATACATTTACAAACATCACCAGTTTTTGGTGTTTCGCCAGTACCTTCTTTTGTAATGACATATTGTAAACCTGATGGAGTAGTTTTGAATGCTAATCCAGATTTCTTAACATAATCAGCCATCAATTCTGGTAATTTAGCTTTACGTGTTTCAGCCTCTGCTTTTGCTTTTGCTTGGTCAGCAGCCATATCTTTTTCAAAATCAGCTTTAGACTGTACTTTCAAGATTTTAACTGTATATTTTAAATCTGAACCTTTCTTTAAGAATGGAGGTAATTGTTGTCCACCTTTTGCCAAAGAATCTACAGGAACAAAAATTGTTGCACTATCGCCTACTGAAAGTAAGCGTAATCCATCTTCAAAAGAACCTTTGAAACCTGATACTCCAGCAGGTTGTAACATGGCACGTGCTGGCTGAGAAGCTGAAGATTCTTGAAGAACAGAATCAGTTGAGTTTTGAATTTTAGCAGTAAACGAAATGATATCTCCGTCTTTTAATTTTTTTGCTTTGTCATCGTGACTATGAATTTGGATTTTCACTCCGTCTTTTACTTCTACACGATTCTTGTTACATGCAACCATCATGCTGGCAGCAAACAATACAACACTGATTCTTTTTAACATTTTGTTTGATTTTATTGATTTTATTTTTGTTTTATGACTCAACAAGAGTTTTTATTTTTAAAGGGGTACTGCCAATAATTCTGATTGATACTCTGGTAATATACTAATAAATTTTTCGACGGTTGCATCTAAACCAATCCCTGTAGTTTTTCCACCAGAGGCATTTTTGTGTCCTCCGCCACTAAAATATTTTGAAGCTATTTTATTTACAGCAAACTCTTCCACAGAACGGAAAGACATTTTTACGGCTTCGGGTCTATCTACAATAATAGCCGACATCACCATTCCTTCAATTTGTAAACCATAATTTACAATGCCTTCTGTATCGCCAGTTTGTGAATTAAAACGCTTTAGTTCTTCTTCAGTAACAGTAAAATAGGCAACCCTGTATTCTGGCAACACTACTAGTTTTTCCGAAAGCACATAGCCTAAGAAATTTAGGCGTTCGGCAGTAGTACTATCATAGATTCTACGGTGAATCAGATTGGTATTAACGCCTATTTCCATAATGTCTGCTACAATCCTATGCACGGCTGGCGTAGTACTTGGATGACGGAACGAGCCAGTGTCTGTCATTATTCCTGCATACAAGCATTCACAAATAGCCACATCTAACAAAGCTTCATCTCCTAAAAGAACAATTAACTGGAATATTAACTGTGCAGTAGCAGCGGCATTGGTATCATGATAACTAAACTGGGCAAAATCTTCAGGAAAAGTATGATGGTCAATCATCACTTTGATTGCCTGCGATTGCCTAACAGGCTCGGTCATACTTTCAATACGTGATAGTGCCGAGAAATCTAAACAAAAAATCACTTCAGCCTCAGCAATTAATTTATTAGATTTTGCTCTTAATTTATAATCTTCATAATTGATGACCTCCTCATTGTTAGGCATCCAAAATAAAAATTTAGGGTAATCAGATGGCGTGATTACTGTAATTTGATGTCCCTTCTTTTTTAAATATCTTGCTAGGCCTAATGATGACCCTAGTGCGTCTGCATCGGGTTTAAAATGGGTTGTAATTACAATTTTTTTGGGCGTATTTATCAACTCACGAAAGGCTTCAAGATTTTGCATTATATACGATTGATTATCAGGATATTATGTTTTATTCTAAAAATGAATAGCAAAGTTAGCGAGAATTCTCCACAAAAAAAGCTGCAAGGTTTCTAAAACCTTACAGCTTTGTCGTAATTTTGCAGAAATAATCTATTTAAAATCAGTTTTAGAACCTTTTAATAAGATTTAATGCATTTCAATGACTTCAAAATTACATTCCACACATTTCATAAATCCAAAATATGGCAACTAACAGAACTTTTACAATGATTAAGCCCGATGCGGTAGCTGAAGGTAATTCGGGAGCAATTATTAAAATGATTGAAGAAGCTGGTTTCCGTATTGTAGCTATCAAAAAAACGCTACTTACTAAGGAAAGAGCAGGAGAGTTTTATGCAGTTCACGCTGAAAGACCTTTTTATGGTGAATTATGCGACTATATGTCGTCGGGGCCAATTATTCCAATCATCTTGGAAAAAGAAAATGCAGTATTAGATTTTCGTACTTTGATAGGAGCTACAAACCCTGCTAATGCAGCAGAAGGGACTATTCGTAAAGCTTTTGCTAAATCAGTTCAAGCAAATGCTATTCATGGTTCTGATTCAGATGAGAATGCATCAATAGAAGGATTCTTCTTTTTCGGAGGTATCGAGCAATTCTAAAATATGATGTTAATGATAAATATGAGTAGCAAGGATTATTTTACTACTCGTATTTATCATTATCCCCCAAATCTTCTCCAATAATTCTACTTGCCGCTTGCTTCAATTTTCCAAAAAAGCCCAATGAGCTTTTCTTTCCGTTGGTTTCAGCAGTTTTGGTATTTTCTCTACCATTTTTATTAATACCCGTATTATTATTGATTGGTACAATTGGTATAATTACAGGCGCATCTTTTCTAAGTATTTTATAGCCTTCTTCGCGTTCGTCTATTTCTCTGATTCCTTTCCAAACCAAGCCTACAGCTGTAGAATAAGTTGGATTTTTAATTTCTTCGGTAAACGATCTCCCCAAGTTTTCGTTAGGATAACCAATTCTTACGTCTCTCTGTGCTACTCTTTCAAAAAGCTGATCGATATATGGCATTTGCGCAGTACCTCCTGTGATAACAATACCACAGTTGATTCTATTTAAGTAGCCCGAACGAGTGATTTCGGCTACGACCAATGTCATAATTTCTTTGAGTCTTTCTTCAATGATGATGGCAATATTTTTTACCGAAACTATTTTAGGCTTACGTCCATTAGCACTCGGGATAGAAACTACCTCTTCGATAGCTACTTCTTCCGCAATAGCCGACCCAAATTTCACTTTCAATTGTTCTGCTTGTTCTACAGATACGCCACATCCCTGCTCAATATCAGTAGTAACTGAATCTCCTGCAAATGGTAGTACTGCTACATGCCTAACTATTCCTTTATAGTAAATTACGATTTCTGTAATTCCACTTCCTATATCAACTAGGGCAACGCCTGTTTTCTTTTCTTGTTCTGTCAATACAGCCAATGAAGCAGCCAAAGGAGAATAAACCAATCCACCTTCAATCTCCATTTTATCTTTTGAGCGTTCAATACAGCGTTTTGTTTTATCCAACTCAGCTTGTGGCGAAACAATCATTAAAAATTCGCCTTGCAATTTCAATCCACTAATACCTACTGGTTCTTGAATACCATTGGCAGAGTCTACAGAATATTCCTGAGGTAAATTATGTACAATAGCATTACCCTGCGAAATAAAAGTTCGCTGGGCATCATTGGCAACTTGGTCAACATCTGTAACAGTTACTTCTTCACCACGAGTTTGTCTGGTAATACCAGCCTTATGTTTTGAACTATGTATGTTGGGACCAGCGATACTGGCTACAACTCCTCTGATATGAATGTTAGCTTGGTTTTCAACTTGCTCAATAGCAGACTGAACTGCTTCTATTGTTTTATTGACATTCAACACGACACCCTTGGAGACTCTTCCAGTGGTATCGGCTTTACCCAAACCAAGAATCTCCAACTTGCCCAAACTGTCAAGTCTGCCAGCAACAACACTTACTTGCTTACTGCCTATGTCAAGTCCAACGATTATTTCATTCATGGAAGGTAGAATTTAAATAATTTGTGATAAAAAAAATAGCTCCACAATAAACTTTCCCAATAAGCCACCTAAGGTAACTACTCTTATTGGATAATTATTTACCGAATAATAAAGCTTATGGTAAAATGCCATTTTTACTCACAAATAATCTGATTTCTGTATTTTACACTTACTTTATGATAGGTATCCCACCCTTTTACGGGCAAAATATCCTTATAAAAAATTTTAATTTTCTTAAATTTTGCTTCAATATCAATGCCCATTCCAAATTCTATCACATGATTCCCTAGTTCGGGCACCATTGTAATCCCACCATCTTTCTCAACGATTAATTGTGTTATTTGAGCTTTCCAAAAAGTATCCTCATTGATTGCATTGATTAGTTCTAAGATAGGTTTACTTTTTATTTCTTTTAAATTTTGTATTTTTTCAAAATACCCTCCCGAGAGCAGTAAAACCCTGGGAGTAAAATGCTGAGAAATACCGATAAAATCGCCTTTCTCTGTTACGTAACTATCTGAACTTTTATTAAATAATACTCGGGCGAGTGGTGTGTGTTCTACAATATCTATTGTCATTTCTCCGCTTAAATCTCGGTGAACCTGACACGACTTTACTAATTTATTTAAACTAACTTTTTTTTCTATTTTCTTAAAATCAATCTTATCAAAAGGTTTCCCCTCTGGGCTATCCACTACATTCGGGCTAACAATGGCTAATATTTCATTAGCCGTTACTAATTTACTTTCATTTGCCCCTTCAATTCTTACATTTATCTTCTTACATTTCTGATGATGATGAACATTTTCAGCATAAATTACAATCAACAGTAAGACTATAGCTAGTACTGTTGGCCAAATCCATTTTTTAATTTTTCGTAAGGGGTTCAATGTAATTTAATTAAGGTTATTGTTATCAAGCAATTAGAAAAGCCTATTCATACCCTAATGAAACTAATCATTATACTATGAAAATTTCTAAAAGTTTGAAAAAACCATACGAAATTAAAAAAAATAACTTAAAACCTTCAAATTATTTATTAAAAGGCAATTAAGTACCTAAAAAAGTGGAAAAAGTGTTAATTCTTCTGTTTTTCTAAATATAAAAAAGTATCACAGTACAAAAATCTTTAATAAATAGCTGGGAACTTTGTAGGATAACATTCTGCCATTAATTGGTAGGCCGTATCCACTACATTCTCAACGTTTGGTTTAGAAAAATAGTCGCCATCTGAACTATAAGCTGGTCGATGTGGCACAGCCGCCATACAAACTGGTTTGGCATCTAAATACCTATAGGCATTTTGTCCATCCAATACTTGTTGCATCATATAGGCCGAACCTCCGCCTGGCATATCTTCATCAGCAAATATTACTCTATTTGTTTTCTTAATCGATTCAACAATTCTATGCGAAATATCAAATGGCATCAATGTCTGTACATCTATTACCTCTATAGAAATATCCATGTTTTCTAATTGGCGAGCGGCCTCCATCACAATTCTGCACATTGAACCATAAGTAACAATGGTAATATCCCTTCCTTGACGAATTACCTCTGGCACACCCAATGGTACTTTTGTTTCATACAGATTGACTGGCAATTTTTCTTTCAATCGATAGCCATTCAAACATTCAATGACGATTGCTGGGTCATCCGAACTTAATAATGTATTATACATTCCTGCTGCTTGTGTCATATTTCTTGGCACACACAAATGGATTCCTTTTAAGCCCCCTAATAAAACCGACATGGGCGAGCCTGAATGCCAAATTCCTTCTAAGCGGTGTCCTCTTGTTCTAACAATCAAGGGTGCTTTTTGTCCTCCTACTGTTCTATACTGCAAACACGCTAAATCGTCTGATAAAGTAGCAAAAGGATAAAATATATAATCAAGATACTGTATTTCAATGATTGGACGTAGCCCTCTCATTGCGGCACCAATTCCTTGACCTACTATGGTCATTTCTCTGATACCAGTATCTGTTATTCTCAACGCTCCAAATTTCTCTTGTAAACCTGCCAATGTTTGATTTACGTCCCCAATTTTCCCCACGTCTTCCCCTAAAATAAAAATTCTGGGGTCTGTACTGAACAAATGGTCGAAATTTTTATTTAAAATCTCTCTTCCATCTAAAAGTGGGGAATTAATTTCATACTCTGGCTTAATTTCCTGCACTTTCAATGGCGAATATTTCGAAATACTGAACTGACTAGAATTAAATCGTTGGTCATTCTTAGCATCAGTTTCTTCAAGCCATTTTTTTAAACCTTGCTTAGTAGAAAAGTTTTCCAATCGTAAAGCTCTCAGTGCTTTCCTAGCGGCTACTACATTCTCATGATGAATTGGATTAACAGCTTTGCGTAATTCCTCCGCTATTTTTTTAATCTCAACGCCATTTTCACTTTCAGCAGCAGCTTGGTATAACAAAGAAAGTAAATCTTCTCTTTCTGGCTTTATTGAGGTCATATAAGCAGTCCAAGCAGCTTTCTGGCATGCTTTCGCTTCTTTGATTGCTTCACTATCAATGCTTTCCAACTCTGCTTCAGTAGCAATTCCTTCAGCAATAATCCATTCTCTGAATTTTAAATTACAATCAAAATCCACTTCAAATTTTAGTCTTTCCGCAGACTTATATCTTTCATGTGACCCTGAGGCAGAATGACCTTGCTGTTGTGTAGCATCTTCTACATGTACTAAAGACGGAATGTGGTATTCTCTGGCCAATGTTGCTGCTTTTTGATATGTTTCCATCAAAGCGACATAGTCCCAAGCCTTTACCGTAAAAATTTCTATGCCAGCCCCATCTTCATTTCTTTGATAACCAGCCAAAGCTTTGGAGATAGACGATTTTGTTGTTTGATATTCAGAAGGAACAGATATACCAAAGCCATCATCCCATACTGACATCACCAAAGGAATTTGTAACACCCCCGCCGCATTCACACATTCCAGAAACATTCCTTCTGAGGTAGAAGCATCTCCAATAGTAGAGAAGCATACTTCATTACCATTACGGGTAAATTTTTCTGAAATTTCCTGAAGTTCTGGTTGCTGTCTATATAATTTTGAAGAATATGCCAACCCAACTGCCCTCGGCATTTGCCCAGCGGTTGAAGAAACACCTGCGACAGAATTAAATAATTTTGTTTGGTCAACCCACTCTCCTACTTCATCTAGCCATCGGGTTGCATGATGATTATTCATGGCTCTTCCTCCTGTGTGTGGGTCGAATGCAATGTCTGGGTGTCCGTATAATTGAGAGAAGTATTGCGTCCAAGTCATATCGCCAACTGCGGCTACAATGGTTTGGTCACGATAATATCCTGAAACAAAGTCTCCTGCTTTCATTGCTCTAGCTAAAGCCAGTTGACAAAGCTCCTTACCATCACCATATATTCCAAATTTAGCACGCCCTGCAAAAACTTCCTTTCTTACAATAAGGCTACACTCACGACTCATGCGAGCAACCTTGTAATCAGTCAAGACTGATTCTTTGGTAAATACTATTGTTTCTGACAGAAGTGTGTTTTCCAAGACAGTGAGATGGGTAAAAATGAACGATAATATATAAGTTTCAGTACCAAAAATAACAAAAATTAATTAGGGTAACAAATGTAAAGCTTTCAACAAAGTAATTTATACCCTTGTTAATGATTTGTTAAAACCTATAAAACATTTTGTAAAGCATCTATAAGACTTTATTTTTGTTTTGTGAATTAAGGTTAATTTTTATTAAATTAATCAAAATTTTCATTTTAAAGCATCGTTTAACACTTTGTTATAATTATAATAATTTTCACATTTATTTTAACATCATTTTAAAACAAAACTATTAAAGCTAATATGAAAAAATTACTTTTCGTTTTCGCATTGGTATTTGTTGCTTCTTTTGCTAATGCTCAAGGAGTGATTAAATTCAAATCAGAATCTCATGATTTTGGTAAAATAGAAGAAGGCGTTGTAGCTACTCACGTTTTTGAATTTACAAACACAGGTACTGCTCCAGTTGTTATTTCTAATGCCTCTCCTTCATGCGGTTGTACAACACCAGACTGGACTAAAGAGCCTGTAATGCCTGGTAAAACTGGTAAGGTAACAGCAGCATTTAGCTCGGCTGGTCGTCTTGGTGGTTTTTCAAAAACAGTTACTGTAATAAGTAATGCTGAAACTCCACAAATTGTTTTATCATTTAAAGGCGAAGTTGTTTCTAAAGGTACTCCTGCTGAATCTGCTGCTCCAGCTGCTCCTGTAGCACCTGTAAAAGCTCCAGCCAAAAAGAAATCGACAAAATAAGATTTTTCTAAAATTTTAGAAAAAGAGGCTGTCCAAAAAGTAATTGGCAGTCTTTTTTTGTTATGTTATTGATATTTAGTATTTTAGCTATGTAAATCTTCAATCATGGCAAAGGCACTTTTCAAACCTCTTCCGCTA
>NZ_JAYFUL010000083.1:0-10404 GCF_034928825.1 Arcicella aquatica
TGTGAACAGATATTTTTTTTCTATACCTAAAAACATTTCCATGCTACAAGTTCTTAATTTTTTTTATCTTATCTAAAAGATGTGGGTAATCAGTAGGACTTAAGTCCCTCGCTAGGGATGGGGGTGAACTTAATTGGTAGGAATCGATATACGTCAACAAACAAAAAAGCTCACAGCTAAATTACCTTTCAATAAACTCCTTAAACGCCTTCCTATAAGTATCACTAATTGGCAAAAAGACTTTACCAATTTGTACTTTTTCTCGATGGACAGACTCTATCCATTCTAGGGCTACGATGTAAGAATTATGGATTCTGACAAATTGTGTTTCGGGCAATTGTGCTTCTAGAGCTTTCAAAGTCTGTAGGGCAACTACTTTTTGTTGGGTAGTATAAATCGTTACGTAGTCTTTCAGCCCTTCTATATACATAATTTCTGCTAAACGAATTTTTACGAGTTTCGTGCCATCTTTCACAAAAATGAACGCCTGTGTGGCTTCTTGCTGATTGATGATTACCTCTTTCACTACTTTTTCTTTCACAGTGGGTGCTTGCACGGCGGTATTCAATCGTAAGGAAGCTTTCTCTACCGACTTTAGAAATCGCTCAAAAGTAATGGGCTTAAGCAGGTAATCTAATACATCTAATTCATAGCCTTCGATAGCATATTCAGAATAAGCCGTTGTAAGAATAATCAAAGGTTTTTTCTGTAAAATTTTCAATAAAGTAATACCCGTAATTTCAGGCATCTGAATATCCGAGAACAAAATATCTACAGTATTCTCCCTCAAAAAATCCAGTGCTTTTAAAGGATCTGAAAAAGATTGGACTAATTGTAAATACGGCACCTTTCTCACGTAAGTTTCCATTAAACTACGCGCCAAAGGTTCATCTTCTACAATTATACAAGTATGAGGCATGATTAGTTGAGATTGAGTGATTTAGTGAGTTGTGATTTAGTGAGTTGTGATTTAGTGAATTGTGGGTTAGTGAGTTGTGGGTTAGTGAATTGCGTGTTAGTGATTTCAACGGCCATACTTATTAAAGAAGGTTCTTGAAAAAATATTTTATTTTACTTTTTCCAAAAAAATCACTCAATCACAACTCACTAACTCACAATTATATCAATCACTCAATCACAACTGATTTAGCGTCAAATTTACTTTATAATCACTTTCTGTATCTTCCACAACTAACTGATATTTGTTGGAATAACTTAAATCTAGTCTTCTCTTTACGTTTCTTAGCCCAATACCAGACTTTTCGTGATTTGAAGACTTTAATTTACTGTTTTCTACGATATAAATCAATTCGTTCTTTGTCACAGATAACTTTACGACGATATAAGCATCCGTAGAATTATTGCTCACGCCATGCTTGAAAGCATTCTCTAAGAAAGTAATCAAAATTAAAGGTACAATCTGGGTTTGACTGATATTTCCTTCAATCTCAAAAGTTATCGGAATTTGGTTGTTCAAACGTAGCTTCTCAAGACTAATATAGTTCTCGATATATTCTATTTCTTTGCTTAATAATACCTTTGCATGATTTGAGTCGTAAATCATATAGCGCATCATTTGCGATAGCTTAGCGATTACCTCAGTAGTATTGGGCGAATTGGTAAAAGCCAAATAATAGAGGTTATTCAGGGTATTAAACAAGAAATGTGGATTGATTTGGGCTTTCAAAAAAGTAAGCTCAGCCATCAATTTTTCGTTTTCTACCTCTTTTCTTTTTGCTTCTAATTCTAACCAATCTTCTGCAAACTTTAACATTCCCACAAAAATTACAATGAATATTGTTCCTACAGAGTGTTGGACGATAAACTTTATACTGTAAAAATACCCAATATGCTCGTTATTAGCCATTTGAACTCTTTTTACATACACATACATCGTGATGAAAATGGCGAACACAGGGAGGAATTCTAGCAGGTAGGCAAAAAGATTCTTTTTATGAATGAGGCGTGGCAAAAAGATAAAGTAATTAATATAAGCTAAAGTTGCTATAAAACCTATGTGTAGTATAGTAGTAACTAAAGCCTCTGTCAGGTCTGTTTCTTCTCCAGGCTTACCAAAGCTTACCTGATAGTAAAAAAAAGAAAAATACACCCACCAGAAAGATAGATGGATGAGTAAAATTCTGTTTCGTTGAATATAAGCTTGCATATATTTGAATGAAAAATAATCAATTTGGTATAAGTACAAATCAAATTTCTGTAAAAAAACTTAGATAAATACTTTACATTGATTAGAAGTACCTCAATTGCTCCAATTATTTGATAAGTCGCCTATTTTATCCGATGGTTTGCCTCAAAATCCCGACAATTCCTCCTTATGGTACCTCAGCCTCAATTGTCGATTTTCTCAGCCTGATTGTCTATTGCGGATTTCATTCTCTTTTTATTGTCTTTGTTTTGTACATCAATTTTAAAATAAAGACCAAGAAAGCTTTTTCATAATAATCAAAATATTTTACAACGATGAAAAAATTATTAAGCCTCATCCTCATTATTTTCACAACGAGTGAAATCGCATTAGCACAATTTGGAGGACCACCAAATGGAGGTGGAGGAGGAGATGGTAACGGAAGAAACCGTTCGACTCAGCAAAACACGCCAAGCTTTGAAATCAATACTCCAAAAGGTAATTCAAAGATTTCAGGATTTATCATCGATTCGACTGCGACTAGTGCGGTTGAGTTTGCCAATATCTCTTTAATCAGCAAAACTACCAACAAACCTGTTGACGGAACAATGGCTGACGATAAAGGTAAGTTTTTATTGACTAAAGTAGCCGTGGGCGATTATAAATTGCAGATTTCGTTTATCGGTTTTGAAAGCAAAATTATCAATGATATTAAAGTTGAGAAAGGCAAAGACATTGATTTAGGAATCCTCAAACTTTCGCCTATTTCTCAAATGCTTGATGGCGTAACAGTAACAGCTGAAAAAGCTATGATTGAAGAAAAAGTTGACCGTCTGGTTTATAATGCTGAAAAAGATATGCTGGCTAAAGGAGGAGATGCATCAGATATTTTGAAAAAAGTACCGATGCTTTCGGTAGATTTAGATGGTAATGTATCTTTAAGAGGAACGACTAATATTAAAGTATTGATAAACAACAAGCCGTCAACCATTGTAGCAAGCAGCATTGCAGATGCCCTGAAGATGATTCCTGCTGATTTAATCAAAACAGTAGAAGTGATTACTTCGCCATCTGCAAAATACGATGCTGAGGGTTCTGCGGGTATTATTAATATCATTACAAAAAAATCATCTATTGAAGGATTGACCCTTAATCTTGATTCAGGAGTAGGACTTCGAGCTTCTAACTTAGGATTGAACGGTAGCTATCGTCATGGTAAATTAGGGATTACTTTAGGAGGCTTTGGTAGATTGTTCTACAATAAGGCAGGAACAACGTTAGAGCAATCAACTGTGAAAGACGGTGTCACTCAGCTAACACAACAAAGTTCTGATGCAAAAGATAATGGCTTGTTTGGAAGATACAACTTAGGTTTTGATTATGAAATTTCAAAAACACAATCAATAAGCTCTTCAATAGCTTTTGGTACTAGAAATTTAGATCGTAACCAAGAGTATGTGACAAAGTTATTCTCGAACAATAACCTTACTTCTACTTCTTACAGAGATGTTGATAGTAAAGACTTATCAAATTCAGTTGATATAAATGTTGATTATATCAAAACATTCAAACCTCAACAAGAATGGTCTATTTCAACTCAGTTTAGTCAGAATAATTTAACGAATAATTTTGATGCTAACATCTTGAATGGTGCAAGTGAATTATTAAGTCGCCAGAAAAATATCAACGGAAATACTAACCGTGAGATTACTGTTCAGACAGATTATCAAACACCAATCAAACAAAATCAAATGTTTGAGGTTGGTTTAAAAAGCATTACTCGACAAGTTGATAGTGATTATCAGTATTTGTATGCAGGTAGTACAGGAGGTTTTAGTACAGATGCTAGAAACCCATCGGGTTTGTTGAACTATAAACAAACTATTTCGTCGGGATATGTTTCTTATACTTATTCTACTAAAAATAAGTACACTTTTAAAGTAGGAACACGTTATGAATATACAACGATTGATGCAGTAACGAATGTAAACTCAATCAATATTCCTTCTTATGGAAATTTGGTGCCAAGTATCAATATATCTAAAAGCTTAGGAACTGCAACCTTGAAATTAGCGTATAACAATCGTATCCAACGTCCAGGATTACAGCAGTTGAACCCTAACTTCAATGCTTCTAATGCACAAAACATCACGATTGGTAACCCTAGCTTGAAACCAGAAGTGACTAACAATGTGGAATTAAGCTTAAGTAAAAATATCAACAGAACGTATTTGAATGTATCGTTATTTGGTCGTCAAACAAATAATTCAATTGTAAGAATCAGTGCACCATCTGATACCCTTGCAGGAGCAATCGTGACAACGTTTCAAAACATCGGTAGACAGCAAACGCTTGGAGCGAACATTTTCGGAAATACTTTTATTACACCGAAATGGTCATTGAACGGAGGAATTGATATTTATTACAATTATTTAGATGGTCAGGTTGCGAATGCAACAGGTGGTTTTTCAACAATTAGCAATACAGGCTTAACAATTGGCGGAAGAATTACATCTCAATTACAATTAAATAATGGATGGGGCGTTCAAGCATTCGGAGGTTACCGTGGAAACCAAGTACAATTACAAGGTTCACAAAATGGAATGGGGATGTATTCGTTAGGTGTTAAAAAAGACATTAACAATAAAAGAGGAAGTATTGGGTTAGCAGCAGAGAATTTCTTTGGTGGTATGACGATGACATCAACGCTGAATACGGCTCAGTTTAATCAGAAAAGTGTTAATAATATTTATAACCAAAACATAAAATTGACATTCTCTTATAAGATTGGAAATATGAAATTCGTTGAACAGAAAAAATCAAAATCTGTGAAAAATGATGATGTAAAAGGTGGAGAATCTAATAATTAAGTATGAAATTTGTAAAATCAAACATTTAATCTTATCTAATTAATCTAAAACAATGAAAAAAATCGCAATCTTAATTACAACACTAGTTGTTTCAGTATCATCATCATTTGCACAAAAGTGGAATGTAGACAAAGCACACTCTAAGGTAGGCTTTACTGTTACCCACTTAATGCTTTCAGAAGTTGACGGTAACTTCAAAACTTTTGATGCAACCATCACTTCATCAAAAGAAGATTTTACAGATGCAATTTTTGAATTTTCAGCAGACGTAAGTAGCGTTGATACTGATAATGAAATGAGAGATGGTCATTTAAAGAAAGCAGATATGTTTGATGCTGAAAAATTCCCAAAAATTAGCTTCAAAAGTACTTCTATCTCTAAAGTAGATGCTAAAAAATATAAATTGGTAGGAGAGCTTACCTTGAAAGGTGTTACAAAACCAGTAACGTTTGATTTAACATTGAATGGTGTTGGTAAAAACATGAGAACTCAAAAGCCAATTGCGGGGTTTAAATTAACAGGAACTATCAAACGTACTGACTTTGGTGTGGGTGGAATGCCAGGGGCAGTAGTAAGCGAAGACATTGAAATCAGAGCCGTAGGTGAATTCGGTAAAGAATAAAAATATCAAGATTTAATCAATGATTATCTCTTCCTAGACATAGTCAGTTTGAAACACATGTAAAATTGTGTTTTTGATTGAAAAAAAGAAAGGCTTGCTGTTTTACGGCAAGCCTGTTCTCTTTATAAAGGTTTTGAATCAAACATTACTTTCTTTTCCTACAAATCGATATAAATAAGGCGCTTTATTGGCAGCACCTGTCATTTTTTTATCCAATCTCTCTAAAATCCCCAAACTCAACATTTTACGTTGGAAATTTGTACGTAGGAGTTTTTTGTCTAAAATGGTTTCGTACATATTTTGCAAGTCGTTCATTGTAAACACTTCTGGTAATAAATTAAAACCAATTAGTTTTTCATCCAAAAAGAAACGAAGGGTTTCTAATGCTTTTTTTACCATCGCCGAATGGTCGTAAATCAATGTAGGAATCGTATCTATGTCATACCATTGGCATGAATCAGAAGTATAGTCGGGGGTTGGGTTTGCCTTTGTGAAATCTATCAGCGCATAATAACCTATTGATAAAAAGCGAGTCATTAAATAATGGTCTGGACTAAGCTCTACCCCATCAACAGCTTTCATCAACGACTTTAGCATCTCATTATCTCGCCTATCTCTATCACCAAAAACATAAAATTGCTCCAGATAAATATTGGTTAGGCCAGTGCGTTCTTCTAAAATTCTTTGCGCTGCTTCTTCTAAATTCTCGCTTTCTTTGATAAATCCACCCGGTACTGCTAGCCAATCTGTATTCTTGAAATTTAATAATAATATTTTTAATTGATTGTCATGAAATCCGAAGATTACACAATCAATAGAAATGCCTGGAAGGTAGTCGTATCCACGAGTTTTAGTACTCATAATTCAAATATTTGAGATGTTTAAGCGAATTTTAGATAAATGTAAAGAAAAATTTGGTAACATAAAAAGGTTCAAGTATTATTGTACCGCAATGATACAATAAATTTAATACTATTTAATCTTAAAAAATAAATATGAAAAAGTTTTTAGGCTTTTTCCTACTACTTTGTTACACGGGTGTTTTTGCTCAGGACCTCGACAAGTATGAGAAGAGAGAATATGTTCGTTCAGATGGCTTTAAATTGCCCTATCGCATATTATATCCTAAAGACTACAATAAAAGTAAAAAGTACCCTTTGATACTCTTTCTTCATGGTGCTGGCGAACGTGGCAATGATAATGAAAAACAATTGACACACGGCGCCAAATTGTTTTTAAAAGATGAAAATAGGGAAAACTTCCCATGTATCGTAATTGCGCCCCAATGTCCAACTGATAATTACTGGGCTTCTGTAAAAGTAGACAGAAGTACTTCACCCATCACGCTTGGTTTTGATTATCATAACCAGCCCACTACCCCAATGCTTTGCTTCATGGATATTGTAAAACAGATTTGTCAGGACGAAAGTGTGGATAAATCTCGGTTGTACATTATTGGACTCTCTATGGGTGGCATGGGGACTTTTGAAACCGTTTATCGTTATCCAAAAGTATTTGCAGCAGCCATTCCAATATGCGGAGGAGGAGATGTAGAACAATACGACAAATCAGTAAAAAGAACTTCTTTCTGGGTTTTTCATGGCGATGCTGACCAAGTAGTAGATGTGAATAACTCTCGTAAAATGGTTGAAAAATTAAAGCACCTAAAGGTTGATGTAAAGTATACTGAATACCCAAACGTAAAGCATAATAGTTGGGATAATGTATTTCAAGAACCCGATTTATTACCTTGGTTGTTTGCTCATAAAAGAAAAAAAGTACAACTATAAATTCCGACTAAGGCCTGCCTTATGGCAGGCGATGTCAATTTTGCTTCTGTAAATACTCTTTATTATCCAATATCATTTTTATAAATAAATTAATAAACGCATTTAAACAAACCGTTACATTACCTACAACAACGACTATGCAAAATAGAAGAGACTTTCTGAAAAATACAGGAGCTTTAGCCCTTGGAGGGATGCTTTTGCCAAATTTAGCCGATGCGTTCGGACATAAAATTACGCCTAAGAATTTTGGTGTGCAGTTGTTTACCACGATGTCGATAATTGATAAGGATGTAACAGGGACATTAAAGCAGATTGCAGATATTGGTTATAAAGAAATAGAATCAGCCTTTAGTATGAAGGGTGGATATTATGGGATGAAACCCAAAGAATTTGCGAAAGTAGTAAGCGATTTAGGAATGACATGGCAAGCACACCATATTATGGGTGCACCTTTCAGAATGCCAGCACCTAAGCCAGGAGCTGCTGTAAATCCTAATGCTGAAATGTTAAACAAGATGCCTCCGATGAAATCGTTGATGAACGATACACAGCAGGTAGTAGATGAAGTAGCCGAAGGCGGTGCAAAGTATTTAGTATGTGCTAGTATTCCTGTGAAGACTTCAGAAGATATAAAATCGTCGTTAGAGATACTTCAAAAGGCAGGAGAGGCTTGTAAAAAAGCAGGATTGACTTTTGTATTTCATAATCATACCGCAGAATTTGAAAAAGTAGATGGACAATTACCATTTGATATATTTACGTCACAAATCAGTGCAGACTTATTGAAATTTGAATTGGATTTGGCTTGGGCAACTAAAGCGGGTGTAAATATTCCAGAATTATTTGCTAAACACCCAGGACGTTTCCCATTATTTCACGTAAAAGATTTAAACAAAGAAACATTATTGCCTGTTGAAGTAGGTACAGGGATTGTAGATTTCAAAGCCATTTTTGCCGCAGCAGACAAAGCGGGTGTAAAACACCTTTTTGTAGAACAAGACGGTGCTCCATCACCTATCAATAACCTTGGTACAAGCTTTGGTAATTTAAAGAAAATAATTAGTTAGTATAAATTTTCAGGGAAGTTATAAACCACGTTAGGATACTCTGACGTGGTTTTTTATGTTTTAGGTATGATTTTTGCCTATAGCTTGGCGTAGTGTTTCACTACGTCAGTGTGTACTGCAATGTTACATTGCAAAAATGCAACGCATTTTACCTTTGTCGTATTATTGTAATACTATACTAAAGAAAATCTATTTCAATTAAGCTTTTCAATCCTGTATAATTTCTGGCACTACTGTATAACCAATCTTCGGGTTTTTCTACAAAACCTGCTCGAACTGGATTATTATGAATATAGTCTAACTTTTGCTTTGTAAAATCTCCACTGAAGCATGCAATAGCATGGTTTTCATGCGTCCAAAATTGATAAAAGCTACTCCTTACATTACTTCTTGCAGCAAATTCAAAGCGTTTAAGCATCCAATCTTTACGGCTCTCAGGTTCTAATGCTATTGTCTTTAAAATCTGTGATGCTGTAAATTTCTTAAAATCTCTGATAACGTTTGATAAATTACCTGCTTTTGCCCTTGCTAACAAATGAATGTGGTTGGTCATGATTACATAGCCATATATTGCTAACCCTTTTTCTTTTCTACAATAATCTAAACTATTAATAACTATATCTCGATGGTTTTTCCTGCTGAAAACATCCACCCAATCAATCACTTGAAGAGTTAGGTAGTAGAGACCAGATTGGTCATATATTTGATATCCCTGTGGCATAGACGTAAATGTTTTAGTTGACCAAACTTATAAAATGCTCTGCATTTTTGCAATGTAACATTGCAGTACACACTGACGTAGTGAAACACTACGCCAAGCTTTGGGAACTGTTTTAATCTTTCGATTCAGTCATGTCAATTAGATTTCCTTTTATAAATTTATATTGTATTTTTCGACCTTCATATCTTATTTCAAAATGTTTTATTTCAGTATCAAAATCCCTTTTTAACCGTTTAATAGATGAAATATAAAAATAATATTCAACCGTTAATTTCAAATGGAATTTCTTTTGTGGCATCACATTATTTCTTTCTAATAAGTCTAATACATAAATAATCTCTTTATTATTTTCATTATATGTTTTATCTAATTTTAAATTATAATTTGTAATTAACTGTAGATATAGAGAATCATCTTCTATTTTGATTTCTCTTTGATACCCTATTGGTGATCTAACATTTATGATTTTTAAAGTGTCTTTTAGCCAATGTTTAAATTCTATTTCTTTTTGGTTTATAATAGCACTATTCTCTTTATTATGAAACTTTTTAATCTCTTGACAAGAGGTGGACAAGTTTAGAAAAGAAGCACTCATAAAAAGAAGTAAACTATTTCTTGTAAATTTATTTTTTGGAATTAAAATATTCGATTTCATAAATTTATTTTTATAATCAAAACGAACTTTATTTTGTTTCAACGCTTGACATAGTGAAAAAACGCCACTTCAAGCGAGGACAGTCTACATCACAAAACTTGCTTTACGAAATAATACCCCTTTTTCTTTATATAGAAATTCTTATCGGCTCCTTTACCTTTAATAAAGGTAAAAGATTGCTTTGGTCTATCGTCATATACTAACACAAGAGAACTTCCCTTTAAATAGTACCTACCTTTTAACAATTCCTCTTTATCTAATTTTAGATTATAATCATTAAACTCAAATCTTCCATTTGGGGAAAATTTAATATTTAAAAAGGCTGAATGAGGCTGAAACCAGAAGCCTATTAAATTTTGCCTATCTGACTTTTCATTTTGCTGAATGCAAAATATTTGTTTACTGCTACAAATTAACCTACTCTACCCGATGAAAAATCAGAATTAATAAAAAAAGGCTGAAATTTGTAGTTCCTAAGCAACAAATACAGCCTTTTAATGAAAAATATCATCGGTATCAAAATTAAAGATTTA
>NZ_JAYFUL010000084.1:0-9507 GCF_034928825.1 Arcicella aquatica
TTAGTCAGAAAAGCTTTAAGTTTCTCAAAGTCCCTCGACAATCATATTGGTGCAATAAAATACTTTATTTGTAATTATAATCTTGAAAGATAAACATTACATTTTTAGGACTACCAAAATTGATAACCCAATTACTAAGATGACGATAGATAATTTTGATATAAAAGGCTTGACGTCTGAACAAGTACTAAAAGCCAGAGAAGAACATGGCTATAATCTGCTCGACTATAAAAAACAAAATGGTTTTTGGTTTGCCTTAAAAAGTTTAGTGCAAGAACCAATGATTATTTTACTTTCGGTAGCAGCTAGTATCTACTTTATCAGTGGAAGTGGTGGCGATGGACTTTTTCTGACATTTGCCATTGTTTTTGAAGCGGCAATCTCATTATATCAGGATTCTAGAAGTAGAAATGCCTTAGAAAAGCTGAAGGAATTTACAGAACCCAATTGTAAGGTAATTCGTAATGGTGAACAAATAGAAATTAAAAGTGAAGATTTAGTGGTGGGCGATTACCTAATTATAGAAGAAGGCACTTCTGTTCCTGCTGATGGTATCATTATTCATTCTAATGATTTTTCTGTGAACGAGTCTATCCTTACGGGTGAATCTTTGGCAGTAACCAAAGATTCTACAGCTGATAATAACCTAATTTTTAAAGGAACAAATGTAGCTAGTGGCTTAGCCATTGCTACAATCAATTATATAGGGAATAATACTAAATTAGGGAAAATAGGGAAAAGCTTAGAAGACATCAAAGAAGAAAAAACACCTTTAGAACTCCAGATTAACAATTTTGTAAAAAAGATGGTAAGTATTGGGACTGTTGTTTTCTTGATTGTTTGGCTGATTAATTATTTGAATTCTAAGGATGTTTTAGATAGTTTATTGAAAGCTTTAACCTTGGCAATGAGTATCATGCCTGAAGAAATTCCCGTAGCTTTTACCACCTTTATGGCATTGGGTGCATGGCGATTGATGAAGATGGGTATTGTAGTGAAGCAAATGAAAACCGTTGAAACCCTTGGGAGTGCTACGGTAATTTGTACAGATAAAACAGGTACAATTACCGAAAACAAGATGACATTAGCCAAACTATTCGTGCTTTCAAGTCAGAAAGTCACAGACTTAAGTGAAGAGCTAAGTAAAGAAGAAAAAGACCTTATTAAGCAAGCCATGTGGGCGAGTGAACCTATTCCATTCGACCCAATGGAAATAGCATTGCATCAAGCATATAGTAAACTTGAGGAGAATGATGAAAGACCTAACTTTAAATTAGTACATGAATATCCTTTGGGGGGAAAACCGCCGATGATGACGCATGTTTTTGAAAACCAAGAAGGTAAACGTATCATTGCTGCCAAAGGAGCTGTTGAAGCTATCATGCGAGCATCAAATGTTAGCTCACAAGAAAAGGAAGAAATAGGAAATGCCATTAACCTTCTTTCGCAGGATGGTTATCGAGTGTTAGCAGTTGCCACTGCTGAATTTATAGGGAATGACTATCCTGCCAACCAAGAGGACTTTGGTTTTGTATTAAAAGGAATCGTTGCATTTTATGACCCTCCCAAAAAGAATATTCAAAAAGTACTTGAGGAATTTTATAAAGCAGGAATTACCGTAAAGATTGTAACAGGAGACAATGCGGCTACAACTGTAGCAATAGCCAAACAGATAGGCTTTAGGGGCTATGAAAAAAGTATTACTGGTGATGAGCTGATGCAATTATCAGATGAAGAACTGGCAAAAAGTGTGATTGAAACACAAATATTTAGCAGAATGTACCCCGAAGCAAAGCTAAAAATCATCAATGCGCTGAAAGCTCAAAATGAAGTAGTGGCCATGACTGGTGATGGCGTGAATGATGGGCCTGCACTAAAGGCCGCACATATTGGTATTGCTATGGGCAAAAAAGGAACAGAAATAGCTAAAGAAGCTGCTTCTTTGATTTTATTAGAGGATGATTTGTCAAAAATGGTAGATGCTGTAGCCATGGGTAGAAGAATCTACACTAATCTTAAAAAAGCCATTCAGTATATCATTTCAATTCATATACCTATTATACTTACTGTATTTATTCCTTTGGCTTTAGGTTGGCTTTATCCAAATATTTTTTCACCTGTTCATATTATTTTTCTTGAATTAATCATGGGTCCAACCTGTTCTATTATTTACGAAAATGAGCCATTAGAGCAAAATCTGATGAAGCAAAAACCACGCCCAATGTCAACGTCTTTTTTTAGTTGGAAAGAACTTACTACTAGTATTATTCAAGGATTATTCATTAGTGCGGGTACAATTTTTACCTATCAATACGCCCTTTATTTAGGTTATGACGAAGCCATTACTCGCACCATGATTTTTACGGTTTTAATTACGGCTAATATCTTTTTAACCTTAGTCAATCGTTCATTTTATTATTCTATTATTACTACTTTACAGTACAAAAACAACTTGGTATTTATCATCATCAGTATTACTGTTGCTATGATGTGTGCTTTACTTTTTGTACCATTATTTAATACTTTGTTTGATTTTGAAGTCCTCAATCTCAACCAAATTACTACTAGTATAGTTATTGGTTTTATTAGTGTAATTTGGTACGAAGTAGTTAAATGGATAAAACGAAGACGAGCATTGATAGCTTAATAACATCGTCGTCTATTGTACGATACCAATCATAATATCCATAACATTGGTTTGTGTAGGACCGGTAATCAGTAAATTTCCAGTTTGTTCAAATAAATGATATGCGTCATGGTTAATCAGGTAGTCTTCTATTGGTAAATTATTTTCTAGCGTATTTAATAGTGTTTTTCTGTCAATTACTGCTCCAGTAGCATTTGTTGGGCCATCAGTACC
The DNA here is from genome assembly GCF_034928825.1 of Arcicella aquatica. Lineage (NCBI taxonomy): Bacteria > Pseudomonadati > Bacteroidota > Cytophagia > Cytophagales > Flectobacillaceae > Arcicella > Arcicella aquatica. Next base: position 2,861 of record NZ_JAYFUL010000084.1, read on the forward strand.
ATCAGTACCCCCACTTAGTATTGAAAATTGAATAGCAGTATCAAGCATATTCATTTTCTTGAGTTCCTGTAAAGCCACTAATACAAAGTGTTGATTTCGTCCACCTTTGCCATTGCCAGTAACTTTTAAGGTGCTTTCGCCACCTTGTATGATACAAATCGGTTTATTTCCTCTATAATTAAAGAGTAAGGCTATAAACTTCTTGGCTTCTATTGATGTGTCGCCTATTACAATCTCAGGAATAATTAGCGTTTCATAGCCCAATGCTTTGGCTGTTTTCTCGGCGGCCAGTTGAGCAATTTTATTATTAGCAATGATTTTAGTAATAGTATTTTTAAAAAGTTCGTCCCCAGCTTTTGGCGTCTCGTCAATCTTTCCTGAGATGCCTTTTTCTAAATAACTTTTAATGGAAATAGGCAAGGTTGAGTGTAGATGATATTTTACAATCACCTCAAATGCATCCTGAAAGGTAGATGAATCAGGGACAGTCGGACCACTGGCTATCACGTCTAAATCATCATTGGGTACATCGCTAATAATCAACGAAAACACTCTCGCTCCATTACAATATCGAATTAATTGTCCTCCCTTTATGGCTGAAAGGTGTTTTCTGACAATGTTAATTTCATTAATGCTTGCCCCAGACTTTATTAAAAGGTCGAAAGTAGATTGTACATCTTTTAAAGATAACTCATGTGGTACATCACACCATAAAGATGATGCTCCACCACTTATTAAACATATTACGATATCGTTTGATGTTACTTTTTGTAATAAACCAAGGGTTGCTTTTACGGCTATTACACCTATCTCGTCTGGCACAGGATGAGCACTTTCTAGGATTTTTATTTTTTTAGTAGCTACACGATGTCCGTATTTTGTGGTAACGATACCTTCTTTGATATTGTCGCCTAGTATTTTCTCTGTTTCAAAAGCCATAGCAGCTACGGCCTTGCCTGCGCCAATTACATAGATATTCTGAAAATCACATTTCAAGAAACGTTCTCCACAAATTTGTACAGCATCATGTTCTACTCTTAGATATTCACCAAGTAGTTGCGAAGGCTGAACAGCATTAATTCCAGCATTAAAAATTTCAATAATATCCTCAGTCATGCTTTTAAAAAATCAATTCATAGTTAGTGCTTCGTCCGCCAGCCATTTCTTTCTGTAAAATCCCTTTTGCCATCAAATCTTGAATATCTCTCAAAGCAGTATCCGCAGAACATTTAGCTATTTTAGCCCATTTAGAGGACGTAAGTTTCCCTTCAAAATTATCCATTAGTTTGTTCAGTAAAAGCTTTTGTCGCTCATTCAAAGGGGTATCTCTATGTTTTTCCCAGAATCTTGCCTTGGCTAATACTTTTTCTAAAATGACATCTGTATTCAATAATGCTTTGGTCAAGCAGTCTAAAAACCATGCAAGCCAAAGTGTAATATCAGATGTTCCTTTTTGTGATTTTTCTAAGATTTCATAATAGCTGTTTCGCTGTAATTGAATCTGAGCCGACATACTAAAAAATCGTTGAGAGCTACCATCAGCCTTGGATAATTGCATGTCAGTAATGGCTCTTGCAATTCTACCATTCCCATCATCAAACGGGTGAATCGTTATAAACCAAAGGTGTGCAATTCCAGCTTTCATGATAGGGTCTATGGGCTGTGTTCCGTTAAACCATGTTATAAATTGTTGCATCTCATGGGCTAATAACGAAGCTTCAGGTGCCTGAAAATGAACTCTTTCTCTACCCATTGCTCCTGACACTACCTGCATATCGCCTGTTCGCCAACTAGCTATTGTGATAGGGTACATACCACTTCTTCCCGTCGGGAAAAGCGCTGCGTGCCAATTAAACAAACGTTCATCACTAAGGGGCGTTTGATTATTTTGTGTGGCATCCAACATTACTTCTACAATGCCATCCACATTCCTATCAGAGGGAATTAAGCCAACAATATCCATTCCTAAACGCCTTGCTAAAGACGAGCGAACCTGTTGAGGATTTAAAAACTCCCCTTCTATTTCTGTTGATTTCAGGACATCCAAAGTAAGCGTTGCCAAAAAGGCTTCTTGCTGAAGGACAAAACCTAATTGCTCCATTTTGCCCATCAATTTACCCTGCAAATTCCTAACTTTGCCCAGGGGCATTGATAATACTGAATCGTCCCATCTAAAGGCTGTCCAATTGATATGTTGATGTATGTAATTGCCCATAAAAATAGATTATGCGGTGAATATAGCATTTATTCTCCGCATAATATGCGGAGAATGTTTTTATTATTCTCCGCAAGCTTTTATTAAGCATCCTCAGACATTAATTTTATCATCAAGCATATGTTACCTTAATAAGACATCACATAACAGTTGTAATGATAGCTTACTTTTGTGTAAATCCAGAAACAAAATTTAATATGAAAACAAAATTTTTACTATTACTGCTGATTGGTATATTTAGTTCTTTCTCTCCCGAAAAAATTACTTGGGTAGCCATTGGAGATTCTATTACTTATTTAAACGACCATCCGAAGGAAACAGGAAACAGAATTACCAAAGGCTATATGAGTGGTGTGGTGGAAAAGCTTCCTCAGTTGGAATACATCAACCAAGGTCATAATGGATGGACTTCTGTAAGAATTGCCGAACAAATAGAAAAGCTTGGTTTGGTAAAAGCAGATGTTTATAGCATATTTTTAGGAACGAATGATTGGTGGCAGGGTCGTACACTGGGGACTTTGGCCGACTATCAAAATGCAACGGGTTCTAATACCGTATATGGCTCTTTCAGAATTATTATCAATAAAATCAAAAGCTTAAATCAAGATGCCAAAATTATTTTGATTACGCCCATGCAACGTGCAGACTTTGTATATATTGCCAATCCTAAAAACAATGCGTATGGCTCATACAGAGAAAAAAAGGGTCAGGAATTATCCCAATTTGCCGAGGCGGTGAACACCATAGGAAAGCTTGAAAACATTCCTGTAGTGGATTTATACAACACTAAAAAATTAAAAATAGCCCAGCTCGTTCATTTCAAACGCTTGAAAGATTCACAAACTGGGACATACAAAAATTATCGTTATCCAGCCTTTATAGACGTACCCTACAATCCTGAAACAGACGAATATCCATATCCCCTTGAAGCCATTAATATGACTTATGATGGTTTGCATCCGTCAGATAAAGGCTATGAAATAATTACTAAAAAGTTGGTTAAGGTGATGAAAAATATATTATAGCTGTAATATTTACGATTGGATAAATTAAAACGGTCTGTGAGCTAACTAGTTCACAGACCGTTTTAATTTATCCAATCGTAATTTTGTGTTCAAAAGGAGTTATACCTGTGAGGTATACATACATCCCATCTGTTTTCAACGTTCCGAAATGTGAGCTATACATTTCGCCTTCCAAACTTTTAATCTTAGTATGTTGGTTTATTCCTTGTCCGAATTTTATAGTATCCTTACCATAAGTATATTCGCCTGTTTTTCCTGCTAATAAATAATTATTCGGTGAGTTTTCGACTTCTTTCACTCCTGTCAATTGTCCTCCCTCTTTGAAACAAAATTCAATCGTTACTGATATGCCATCAGTTCCTTTTGAACTGAATATCAATTCATTAATACCATCTTTTTCTTCAATACTAATGGTTGTATCTATGATTTTGACATTGCTTTGTGGGCGATGCTCAAAATCCATTTTATTCCAAAATCTGCCATCCGTGCTTGGAGCATGTTTGTAATCACCATTGGCTTTTTTAAACTGTTTAGGCAAAGGTTGGTAATAAGGTGCTTCAATTCTTTGATGCAATATGTACTTTCCATCTTGATAAGTAATCCCTTGGCTACGGAAATAACCTGTACTGAAAAAATCAGTTGAAAAACGAAGATATTTTAAAATGGCTTCACCTTTCCTAAAAGCAAATAAATTTGAATTGGTTGAACGCCCAGAAGCAATAATAATAGGAAAATCTGCTCCACCGAAAATCGTAGAAGTTGTATCATTCTTTCTGATTCTCACCAAATTGGTTGTCTTAAAGAATTTTTCAAAATTTACTGATGGAGCTTTAGGTGTTGGTAGTGGCTTTAAGTAAGTGGGCTCTTCTAAACAAAATGGCAATAAATCAACCATGATTTTTTCGTCAAACCCTTTTACCTTCTCAATGAATTTTGTAATTGAGGCAAATGCTGCATTATTATCTTTAATGGCTAAGTAGCGATAATCATGATAATGATTAAGCACATTAATAGTCATGAATTGGTCTTGTCTCCTTGAGTCGGTAGTGACTAAATCACCATTGGGTTCTATATAAAAATACGTTAGGTTGAGGTTTTTACGAACAGGTTCTAACAATGTAGGACGCTTTAGCAAACGAGCCATCGTAATCAAACATCTATCCGTTACCTCAGCATAAATCATACTTCTTTCCAGATAATGCCCATCGCTATCAATATAAATATTTTCAGAAAGCCATTCATCAATGCGTTTTACATAAGCAGGATTAGGAAATAAATCATTTATTTGTGCCAAAGCTGCCGATACCACCCATCGATGGTTAGGAGTATGAATACCTCCTACTCTTAGCGATTCACCTGCCTTCAGGATAAATTCTTTGAGTAACTCTTTTAATGTTGCAAGTATGGGCGTAGTGTTGTGTTTAAAAATGGTAGCCGCAACACAAAGGGGTTCAAGGATGAATGCAGTATCGGGTGGTGAGGCCAAATTACCTAAATTAAGCGTGCCATCTGCCTGCTGAGCTTTCAAGATAAAGCGAATAATTTTGGTCATTGCTATGACCAATTCCTCTTTTTGGTAATATTGTGAGGTTGATTCAGCATACCCAGCGGCTAAATTGGCTAAATCGAACCCTAATCGTCTACGAATTTCAGTTATATCAGAGGAGAAAACGGTTAATAATTTAGCAACTTCTTTATTATTAGCTTGCACTATTTGCTGGTAAAAATTTTCGTCAGAAGTACTTTCATGCTGAGCATAAGTCATTATTGGTGATAGCACTGCCAATGTTCCTAATCCAAAGCATTGTTGTAAAAAAGTTTGTCGTGTAATATGTTCCATTATGATGATGATAAGGATAAAAGTAAAAGGTTGTCTTTATAAAAGATTAACACTCGACTTATTTACTTACTTAATGGCAACACATTAGCCTTTTACTATGCTATCTGGCTCTATGGGTATTCATTTTAGTTATATATTTTTATGCAGAGTAGGGTAGGAGATGATTATTAATTAAACCCTCAATGAACCACGAAAGCCTCTAGCGGCGTAATAAGATTCTGCACCATTATGATATATGAAGACCGTACCATAGCGAAAATCAGCGAAAAGAGCACCCCCAAGTTTTCCAATAGCAGCAGGCGTTTGTATCCAACTAGATGTTTTTGTATCAAACTTTCCAAGTTTTTGTAATGCACGATATTGCTCTTCTGTTAAAATTTCAATACCCATGTAAGTTGCCATATCTACAGCATTATTTGCTGGTCTATGTTCTTTTCTTGACGCTAGCGCTGCTCCATCGAAGCAAATACTTCTACGACCTTTGGGCGTTTCTTCTGAGCAATCGTAAAAAAAATATTCGCCCGTAATTTCATCATAACTAACCACATCTGGTTCACCTCCAGTCTCTTCCATTTCATGAAGCGACCATAATTTTTCAGGATTAGCTTCTAATTTGGCTTGTACGCTAGCCCATTCAATACCTTGATGTCTGTTTATATTTTTCTCAAAACGTGCTTTCAATACACTGAGTAATTTTGCACTTTCTTCAGAAGACAATGCATTTTTATTGATATTCATGTTGTTTTTCTTTTATATTGATACATCAATAACGTTGCTAGTTTTCATCATTTAAGCCTTTTCCTTTAAGAATATGTGACGTATATTTTTCAATCCTTGATTCCCTAGTTTTGGCTTGTTTCGGTGCAGCAAAATAAAGAAGATATGCTCTCTGTCGGCCTGGGGTTAAGGATTCAAAAGCAGTTTTTAACTCAGGAGCTTCATCTAATTTTTGTTGAAATTCGTCAGGAATAGAAAATTCTGAAGTTTTTTTAAGCGTCACTTGCAGTCCTGCTTTCTCTACTTCAATGGCTTCATAAATATACGTTTTGATGATAGATTCTAATTCCACTATTTCCCGCACATTCGTAAACCGAATCTGGCGTGTTGCCTGCGTATTCTCAGTTTGCTGAATCAAAATACCATTCGCATCATTTAATAAAGCTCCTTTGAAGAACAAAAGTGCACAGTATTCTTTAAAATCATGTATCAAAACGATGTTGCTTTTCTGAAAAGTGTAACAGGGTACACCCCATTTCAATTCTTCAGATAGCAGACAGTCAAGTACAATCATTCTCAACTTTTCTAATTCCTTTTGCCATTTTTCGGCTTTATTAAAGTAAAAATCAACCTTTGGATTCATCTTAATTATTTGTTGGATTAATTTTTCTATTGTAAATGGGTAATAGCATCTACATAGGCTTTAAAAAGTAATTCTACTGGCAAATCAATGTGCTTGCCTAAAATAGGTTGACAGATTTATTATCTTGTTTAATGTACTTAAAATTGTAATATAGTTTGATTTGGGTCTGTTTTTTTTGTTCCATCGGATGTCCAAATGTTTAATTTA
>NZ_JAYFUL010000085.1:0-8689 GCF_034928825.1 Arcicella aquatica
CATGCACCCTTATAAAGACCAATTCGAACAACTCAAACAACATGTAAAAACGTGGCTTGATAAATATACTACACATGAAAACCATGATGACCTTCGAAAATATGTAGGATTGTTCAACCAAGATAACTTTCTTGGAACAATCTGTAAAAACATTAACCAAAATACAAAAGGAACGGTTATTTTATGAAAGCTAATAAGTCCCTCGCTAGGGATAAGAAATTCACGTAAAATCTGTTACGTATAGTAACTAATCGTTTTTTTTTATACCTTTAAAAGCCTTTTGGAGCAATTCAAAAGGCTTCTGTTTTTTACACAATAAACTTTAATACTATTATCCCCATGCTACAACACTATACAAAAATCACATTACTCCTCCTTATTTTAATAATAGGAGGTTGCTCATCTAAAAAACCAGATGATATTACCCCCAAAGAAGCAGTAACTCTCTTGCCACAAACACTAACGATTGAGTCTTTTTACGAAAAGACTCCTACTAATCTTGCGTTCGTTTGGCAAGATACTATCATAACGTCGTACACTATCACAAGCATTAATGCTAATAAGGATACGGATTTTGTCAGGACGTATGATTTTACTAGAAATAGTCAAAACTTAATTCAGACCAAAAAATATACCTATCAAGGGGCTGATTATCCAGATGGAAGCAGTACTTATGAATATCATTATAATGAAGATGGAACAGAGATGTCTTTACCTGATCATCAAACATGGCTTTATAATAGCAACGGACAGTTGATTAAATATTATTCTGGCAACCCCAACAATGCCTTTTATAGCTACGACTATGATAATAGTGGACAGTTGACGCGGTTCCGTAACAAAGATGGTAGTCGAGACATTACTTATAGTATGAGTTCATTTACGTCTGTAGTGAATCCGTTGTATTTATTGGCTGAGAAAACTCAATTTCTAGCCTTAGGTTATCCTAACGAAATCGTTACGCTGTTTTGTTCTAAAATGATTCCGAGGTCATTTATTTTTAGTGGCATACCGAACTACGTAGATTACAGCCTGGATGAACATAAACGAGTGAACGCTATTACAGTAACCTACAATGGTAATGTATTGAATAAATTTACGTTTGGGTATTAGTAGCACGAGTTTCCAACTCGTAAAATAATACACGAGTTGAAAACTCGTGCTACGGCATTTTGTCATATTGAGTCCTTCTTTATTTATCCAAAAACTGTATATTTGAATAACAAATTTAAACAATCACTACCTTGCAAATTTACGATGCGATATCTTTTCAAGAAATTGTTGATTCTGGTGGTTCTACATATCCATGGCGAGTAATGGTGGTTGATGAAGACAAACAACTAAAACCATTTTTAGTTAAGATGTTTACTGAACGGCAACTCACTCAGCAACATGCCATTGCTAAAGAATTATTTGGCAATATGTTGGCTCGGCAATTTGAATTACGAGTTCCAGATAGGTAACTATGCTTTGATAAAAGATTATATTACCGAAATAAAATCTAAGCCTGATAAGTTTTGTGATTTATTGACAAGGAAAATCGCTTAATAACACTACGAGTACTTTGTGTGAAGGATTTCATTTTCTTCCAAAGCAACACCAGCATTAGGATTAAAACATTATATAAATGAACAGCTTTTTTCAATATTGCCCCCTTCAATATCGCTATAATTCGGCTTCAGGAGAAGTGCTGAATGTAGCGTTGTTGGTGCTGTTTCCTGAACAGCAGAAAATAGCTTTTGTTTTTCCTGAAAAATTAAATCGTCTTCGTGCAGCCTATCCTAATAGCATTGCCGAACGAACCTTAAAAGCTTTTTTTAAAGGTATTGATAGTAAAGTTCATGCGCTTAATCGTCAACCCGAAATTTTTAATGATTATAAAAATCGCCCGTTAGATTTTATTAATAATGAAATATTAATACGAGATGCATCTGCTTTGCAATTTGGTGAAATCAAAACGAGTGTTTTATTCACCGATGACCTCAAGCAAATTGTTAGCCAATTAAAAGATATATATCTATCAGTATATGATTTAGAAGAAAGTCCGTATAAAACCCATACTGAAGACTATTTAATCAAAGAATACCGCAAAAAGATAAAACTGGGTGATGAACAGATTTTCACGAAGCATAAAATAGAGGAAAATAAAAAAATTGGTGAATATATATTTCCATTTGCTTGGCAAAATGGCACTTATAATATTGTAAGTCCGATAAGTTTAGATTTGAAATTACCAGAATCTATTATCAGAAAAGCCACGCTCAATTTTGGTAAGTTTACGCTTTTACAAGACTATGCAGCACAGAATAAAGCCCAATTTGATATATTGTTGGCAGAGCCAAAGCTAAAATCACTTGCCAAAAAATATGATGAAGCGACCAAAATTTTAGAACGTGTACCCTGCATAAGACTTTGGGCAGAAAGTCAGCTCGATGAATATTCTCAAAAGACCTTAGAAGCTATTAATACATTAGCATAATAATCAAATGTCATAAGTTATCCTACGGCTCCCCACTTACCCAATAGCCACTCGCCCGAAATTTCAATATTAACCTAAAAAGCCCCTTCTCCTTCTAAGCATGTGGTGTCGATAGGCTCGAACCAAATAACCTTTGGGAAATCACTAAGTTTATTCACAAAAAACACAAGGTTTTGAAGTCGTAATTGTCTGCCCAACTTTCGCTTATCGGTGTTTGATGATGAAAAGATAAGAACTTCGAGATATTGCGAGATTCTCGAAGAATCTCGCAATATCTCGAAGGTTAGCGAATAATGTGTATCGAAGTTATACTTTTTCCAAGTAATCCATAAGATTAATGCACCTGATATTTTTCAAGAATAGCCTCAAAGTTATCAGATTTGATATAGTTTTGCTTGATTTTATTGACCTGTACAATGGTTAAAAAACCTAATTCTACAAGGGTTTTTAAGTCTGCTCTTGCAGTGAAGTTTGAAATATTAAACCTATTCTCTATTTCTTTAATGCTCATCACCCTGTCTGAATCTTCGCTAAATATTTTTAAGATTTGTGCCATCCGCTCATTCACACTCGGAATCTTTACAAACTTAGCCGCCTGCACTACTTCTTTTTGTTTGAGAGCGATATAAGCTTTCAGTGCCTCAAATGCTTTTTCCATCGTTTTGATATGATAGGTAATAAAATAGCCTAAATCATTATCGTCGATTTCTGTATATAAATATGCCTTTTCATATTGTATTTTAGAATCTTTGATGATTCTGGAAATAGAAAGATATTCAGTAAGCCAATATCCCTTTTTCAGCATATACCAATAGAATAATGTTCGGGCTGTTCGTCCATTGCCATCCGCAAAAGGATGTATCCACCCAATCATAAAATGAATAATAATCCCTTTGATAATCGGATGAATAAAGGTTTTATCATCATCATGATTGAAAAAGTTACAGAGCATTTCTATTAATTCAGGTAATTCATCCTTGGGCGGAGGGGTATGAACGATTTCACTATTGATATGATTGATGACATGAATATCGTCGTTATCTCTAAATACTCCTTCTTCATCTTTATCAAGGGTATCGTGTGAGATTAGCTGATGGATATCCAAAAGGCTTTCAGGTGTTAGGTCATCATTTTTATGGGCAATAATATGTTTCATTGTAACATAATTATTGTAAATCATCTGTTCTGATCTATTTTTAGGCTTCAACTCTTTCTGAATCATCTCTTTGGCCTTTTTTCTCGTAGTATTAGCCCCCTCCATTTGGCTACTTGAGATGGCTTCCTCCACGATAGAACTTATCACATACTTATTTTTATCTGTTTCAGCAATTCCAATGTTACTTCCTAAAGTACCACCAATATTTAAATCAAAATGATGGAGTGTTTGTTGTATATAATTTGTGAGCAAGTAAGTAAAATCATATTTCCCAAAGGATAACCTTGTACTTTTTAAGTACCTATCAAATTTTATAGCTTTCCAGAAGTCTATTGGCAGAACTTCTTTTGATTTATATTTGACTTTATCCCAATACAAATAATCGTCCTGAATATTTTTTAATGTACCATTCATTTGTAATGATTTTCTTAAATCCATAGAAGCTATGGAATCCTCAAATGGATTAAATATTGGAGCTTTCTCTATCATATCAAAAGATTAAATTTATACACAATATTAGTTAAATATTGCGAGATTCTCGAAGAATCTCGCAATATCTCTAAGATTTTCATTCTTCGATTGTTCATGTAGCACGAGTTTTCAACTCATAAATAACACACGAGTTGAAAACTCGTGCTACATGAACAGTCGAAGAGCAATACAAAAAAATTGCCCGTGGTTCTCACGGGCAATTCATAAAGCGTTATAATCTTTTGCAAAGATTGTTATACGTAAATACTCTCCTAGTCAATATCACGTTGACGACCTTTTCCAGTGGAATAGATTTTTTTGATGAGGTATTCCGTATTTACCTCGTCTTCCCTCCACCCGAAAGAATTGTGGTAAGCTTGCTCTACTTCGTCCTGATGTTCCTTTGTTTCTTTGGGCTTCTTTTCAGAAGAAATCGTTATCGTAAGTTCCTCTTCATTTTTGAAGAGGTCTTTAATAGTTTTCAGTAAACTATCATTTATTTCGGTAGGTTTGATATAGTAAGTTGCATCCATAATTTTAATACTTTTTCCGATTTTTATTATTACTATTTTAGATTTACGCTACGTAAGAATTGACGGTAATTTTATAAATGCTGAGTTTGGATAAAGTATTTAAGAAGCTATACTATTTTATCACAAATATATCATTTGTATGAAATTTTCAAATAAAATATTGAAAAATTTACATATTTTAAAGCCTATAAAATGATTTTATTGCAGAAATACAGGCAGTTATAGAAAATCTCAATACAACATAAGGAGATATAGTATATGCCCATAATGTATATCTTCTATAGTTACTTGTAATGGCTGATTGTAATATGTCCGCGATGTACGTCCCTTATCGTTACCTGCAACGGCTGAATGCAATTCAGCCCTACTGGGAATTAGATAATACCCTAATAAAATGTAGGAGGCTGTCCAAAAAGTTTTTACGACCAAATATTATTCTGCGAAAGACCTCATCCCCAACCCCTTCTCCTTCAGAGAAGGGGCTTTTTGAGCTCAAAAGCTCCCCTCTCTGAAGGAGAGGGGTTGGGGGTGAGGTTTCAAACCAAAGAATATTTGGCAATGGTTTTCTTTTTGGACAGCCTCACGATGTTTGTCCGTGATGTACGTCCCCTATCGCTACCTACAACGGCCGAATGAAATTCAGCCCTACTGATATGGGCATATTGCGTATGTCCGTGATGTACGTCCCCTATCGTTACCTACAACGGCTGAATGCAATTCAGCCCTACTGATATGGGCATATTGCGTATGTCCATGATGTTCGTCCCCCTATCGTTACCTACAACGGCTGAATGCAATTCAGCCCTACAGGTGGAATAAACGTAATTAATTACCTACTTATAAAATTCATCATCCATCTAACACTTAACTAGCCTACTAAATCTATGATTTAGTAGCTTTTTTCTTTTATCTTTACGGCTATTATTAGCTTCTGACGATTACAGTGAAGCCACTAATCATTCCATGTTGAAATTATTTTACGGAGGACACGATGAAAAAACAGACAAAAGCCATCAGAATTCAAGCAGAACGTTCACAAAACCGTGAGCACTCTGTTCCACTATATCTTACTTCAAGCTTTACTTTTGAAGATGCTGAACAAGGACGTGCCATTTTCGCAGATGAAATAGAAGGCAATATTTATTCTCGCTATATGAACCCGAACGTAGATGAGTTCGTAGAGAAAATGTGTATGCTTGAAAACACTGAAGACGGTATCGCTTTTGCTACAGGTATGGCTGCCAACTTTGCGGCAATGGCGGGTTTATTAAAATCTGGCGACCATGTGGTGGCTTCAAAAGCCCTTTTTGGTTCATGTATCCAGATTCTAAGTAAAATCCTTCCTAAATGGGGTATCACTACTACTTTTGTGGATGGTCACGACCTTCACGCTTGGGAAGCTGCTATTCAGGATAATACTAAATTTTTATTCTGCGAAAGTCCTTCAAACCCGGGCTTGGATTTAATCGACCTTGAGGCGATTTGTCAGCTAAAAGCAAAACATAACTTGATTTTGGCTGTAGATAACTGCTTTGCTACACCAGTGATTCAAACGCCAGCCGACTGGGGTGCTGATTTGGTGATTCACTCGGCTACAAAATATATCGACGGGCAAGGTCGTGTGTTGGGTGGTGTAATATGTGGTAGAGAGTCGTTGATTAATGAAATCCGTTTCTTTTCACGCCATACAGGGCCTTCAATGTCTCCTTTCAATGCGTGGGTCTTATCTAAAAGCTTAGAAACCATCCATTTACGCATAGAGAAACATTCAGACAATGCGTTCAAACTGGCACAAGCATTAGAGAAAAACCCTGCTTTGAATGCTGTAAAATATCCATTCCTTACTTCGCATCCGCAGTTTGAATTAGCTAAAAAGCAGATGAGAATGGGTGGTGCTATCTTGACGATTGACATCAAAGGTGGTTTTGAAATGGTAAACGAGGTATCAAAACATATACAAATTGCGTCTATTTCACCCAACTTAGGCGATACTAGAACTATCATTACACACCCTGCTTCAACAACGCACTCTAAACTAAGCCCTGAGCAAAGAGCCGAAGTAGGCATCACCGACGGCTTGGTAAGAATAGCTGTAGGTCTAGAAGCGATTGAAGATTTGATAGAAGATTTTGAACAAGCATTAGAAAAAGCAACGCTGCTACTACCTAAAGAAGAGGAGGAAGAAACAGCTGTGGCGGAATAGTCATCAAAAAAACCTCACCCCCAACCCCCTCTCCTTCAGAGAGGGGACTTTAAACTCTACGTTTTCTTCTTCAAAGAAGGAGAAAACGTATTTTACAAAGTTAGACATGAATAACTAAAGCGTCTAAAAAGCTCCCCTCTCTGAAGGAGAGGGGTTGGGGGTGAGGTTAGCACAACAATGTATATAGCCTTACTTATTTGTCTGAGTTTAGTATTAGCCAATGTCGTAGTTGGTGTATATGCCGAACGTAAAGTTTCTGCTTTTATGCAAGACCGCCTCGGTCCTATGGAAGTAGGGAAGTATGGTTTGCTCCAAGTAATAGCCGATTTGCTTAAATTACTTCAAAAAGAGGACATCGTTCCTGCTTTGGCCAATAGAAAACTATTCTTGGTTGCTCCATGTATTATTTTCGTGGCTATTTTTGCAGGCTTTGCCGTGTTGCCTTTGGGTCCTAGCGAATACCTTCAAGGTTCGCAAGCGGAGGTCGGGCTGTTTTATTTATTAGCGGTAATTTCTATCGACATCATCGGTATCTTGATGGCGGGCTGGGCTTCAAACAATAAGTATTCTTTGTTTGGCGCGATGCGCTCGGTAGCACAGATTGTTTCTTACGAAGTACCTTTGGGACTAACCGTAATCTGTGTAGCGATGATTTCTCAAAGCCTTAACTTACAGGAAATTAGCTTACAACAAGGGATTTATACCGAAGAAACCAATTATTTATTTGGCTTGAAGTTTCTGGATATTGATGTTTCAAAAGTGGGGGGATTTCTTTCATGGAATATCGTTCGTGTTCCGTTTTTCTTCCCTATTTATGTCATCTTTTTTATTGCTACTTTGGCGGAATGTAACCGCGCTCCTTTTGATTTGCCCGAGGCCGAATCTGAATTGGTAGGTGGTTTTCATACAGAATATTCGGGGATGCGTTGGGCATTGGTATTTTTGTCGGAATACGGCATGATGTTACTGGTAAGCATCCTTGGGGCGATACTATTTTGGGGTAGCTGGAATACGCCTTTCCCAAATATTGGCTTTTTAAGATTAGCTGACTGGACTTCTGGCGAGCCTAATACTTGGGCTGGTGCGCTCTGGGGCTTTTTCTGGCTGATTGCTAAATCGTATATAGGGGTTTTTATTCAAATGTGGATTCGCTGGACTTTCCCTCGTCTCCGTGTTGACCAACTGATGTATCTTACTTGGAAAGTCCTTACTCCTTTCGCTATTCTAGGCATTTTTCTTTCGGCCATTTGGCGGTTGTTGATGTGAATTAGTTGTGAGTTAGTGAGTTGTTAGTTAGTGAGTTAGTGGGTTAGTGAATGATTGAGTTGTGAATTAGTGCCTATGATAACGTTAGAACTTGAAGATATTTCGCCTTTGTTGGTGTTTTTCACCAACAACCTAAGCGTCAGCAACCTATCAACTTCATAGTTGGATTTTATTGTTTCTTTGGAGTGTGCTTGATTTGTTGGTGAAAACACCAACAAAGGCAAATTACCCACATCTTTTAAAAAGTTGAAATGGAAATGTTATTATTGATTAAATTAGCTTAAATGTACATAAATAGTCTTTAAAACCAATCGTTGAAGCCCTTATCACTAGCGAGGGACTTAAGTCCCTCGCTAGTGATAAGCATCTTATTATTAATACTTTTCGGCTGGAAGCCTTATAATAGTCGTCACTCGTTAGAACGAGCGACTGCGTAAAAATTATTATCCTCAAAAACCTTTCCTATTAGCGGGTGACTTAAGTCCTACTGATTACCCACATCTTTTAGATAAGATAAAAAAAATTAAGAACTTGTAGCATGGAAATGTTTTTAGGTATAGAAAAAAAATATCTGTTCACAA
>NZ_JAYFUL010000086.1:0-8046 GCF_034928825.1 Arcicella aquatica
TTACTTTTCTTTCCTTGATGAAAGAAAAGTAACCGCGCGGCGGACCGCAAAAGAAAATCAAGAATTCCTAATCGCATCGGCGAACCGACTCGCTCCGCTCAAACAGTAGGAATTCGTTGTTCATCAATCATAAAAAAGCGGTCGAAATTAGTTTTTCGACCGCTTTTTTGTGATTTTAAAATTCGGGATGACTCATGTTAAGATAGTTTTTATAAAGCGGCTTGAAGCTTATTTAATTCTACTTTCAATACGGGGATACTTTCGCTTAATTTAATCTGAAAAGTATTCCAATGTGCCAAGATTCCTTCATATTCTGGGTCATCTTTGATTTTCTTTTCCATCATAATCAAATACCTTTCTAACTCAGTTAATCCTACCATTCCTAAGCTTGGCTTTAATTTATGTGTAAGTATTCTTAACTCCTCCCACTTTTGTTGATGAATCAAATCCGGAAATTCATTGAAATCTGGTAGTACATCCTCAAGGAATGTCTGAAAAATATCCGCTGCATATTCTTTGTCCTCTCCGTAAAGGTCTTCTAAACGGTTCTTATCAAGAAGAGTAATGTCGTTGTTATAATCATTGCTACTAGTACTAGGAGAGGGCTCTTCGGGTACAAGAACAGCATGATCAGATTTTGTACCTACATAATTCTGAATGACACTCAATAAGTGATTCGGAGAAAAAGGCTTAGTCACAAAATTATTCATTCCTACTTCAAATGCTTTATTTTTCTGGTCAAGCATTGCCGAAGCCGTTAAGGCAATAATAGGAGTATTTTGATTAATGTTTTGAGTATTTCGAATCTTAATTGTGGCTTCGTATCCATCCATATTTGGCATTTGGATATCCATCAAAATAATATCAAACTGTTCTTTTTTAGCTTTTTCAACAGCTTTCCTTCCGTCAGAAGCGATGGCGTAAGTAAAATGCCATTTGTTTAATAAGCTACTGATGTATTTCTGATTCATGGCATTATCTTCAGCAACGAGTACCTTGCACGACGCTAGGTTACTGCTCGCTTCCTTAATGACATGATTATTTTTGATGACTTCAGTCTTAGCCTTTTGGAAAGGTAAAGTAACAATAAAAGTAGTTCCTTCTCCTTCTCTACTCTTCACCTCGATGGTTCCGCCTTGTAGCTCTACTAGTTGTTTCGTAATGGCTAGACCCAGTCCTGTCCCTTTATGTTTATGTCCTTGTTCAGAATCTACTTGTTTAAATTTCTGGAAGATTAAATCTAATTTATTTTCAGGAATACCAATACCCGTATCCGAAATCTTGAATTCAATCCAACAAGTATCTAGCTCTTCCCTTTGAAGTTTTACCATCACATCAATGCTTCCTTGTTCTGTAAACTTTTCAGCATTGCCTATGATATTCAACAATATTTGGTTCAGCAATAAATCATCGCCTAAATAGTTGCCACTTATTTTTACATCGGTCAATAAATTGATTTCTACGGGACTACTATCAAGTTTTATTTGGAAAACCCTCTGGATAGTACGGAGTAATCCGACCAATTCAAAAGGGTGCTTATGTATCTCTATTCTTCCAGCCTCTATTTTTGCCATGTCTAATAAATCTGAAATAAGGCTATGTAAAAAATCAGCAGATGTTTTCAAAATATCCAAGTATTCAAATTGTTCATTTGTTGGGTGAGTATCAAACATCAAGTGAGTCATACCAATAATCGCATTCAGAGGCGTGCGAATTTCATGGCTCATATTTGCCAAGAATTGCTTTTCAGCTTGTCTGGCCTCTTCAGCAATCACTTTCGCTTTTGCTAGTTCTTGTTCAAGGAGCTTTCTTTCAGTAATATCATAATGTATGCCCATAGAGGCCACTACCTCGCCATGTTCATCCATGATAGGCGCACCGCTAATTAATACCCAGATAGGCGTTCCGTCTTTTTTAATTAAGGATAATTCATACGAGCTTGCTTCTCCTTTTTCTCTTTCTTCTTGACGCTCGTCAACGATTTCTGTTTCAGCTTCTGGTAAAAATAATTCCTTGGCATTTTGCCCAACAAGTTCTTCATTGGTATAGCCCAACATTTCGCAGAAACGGTCATAGGCTCTTAGGATTGTATGGTTATTATCAACTTCCAACAAGCCTAATTCCATATTATCTAAAATACCTCTATACTTTTCTTCACTTTTACGAAGTTGCTCATGTGCTAAATATTTATCAGTTACGTCGGAATAGTTGAATAAGTGCCCTTTGTATTGACCTTCAAGAAAGATAGGAATATAGTTTCTTTCCAAGATTCTTCCGTCAAGCATTTCAATTTGTTCATCAACAACTATTTCTCTTTTAGTCAAAATCTCACCAATCCTTGTAACAAATTCTTCGGGGTCTTTAAATAACTTTTTTACGTCATCAACTAGCGAAAGGCAGTCTATCCCTGTCAGTTCGTTGGGGGACATATTGATTTTGAACAAATCACAAAAAAGTTGGTTTGTCAAAACAATTTTATGATTTTCATCTTCAACTAAAACCCCTTTTTGTAAGTTTGAAATCAAGTCCCCAAATCGAGCCTGAGTAGCTCTTAGGGTATCCTCTGTTCTTTTACGTTCTGTAATATCACGGGCAACGGCAACCAGTTCTACCGTTTTATCGTCGTTTTCAATACGTCTAACATTCTGACCAATCCAAACGATTTGACCACGTTTTGATTTTATTGGAAATTCATTATAGGTACTTTCTTTCCCATTTAGAATCATTTCTGTATAAAAATCAATGTGTGATTCCTGATAGTTTGGCAAAACTAAAGAAGTGAAATGTTTACCAATAATTTCATCTTCAGTAAAGCCTAATCTTTCTTTAACAACGGGGTTAACATAAGTAAAGATGCCATCTACCGATACTTTATAGATAATATCTTGAATAGAATCTATTAAATGGCGGTATTTTTTTTCAGTTCTTTGTAATTCATCAGCAGTATATCTCACTTTTTGTTCAAGATCCTGGTTTAGGTGTTGTAATTGTACGGTGGTCTCGTAGAGTGCCAAAGCCTTTTGCTCCAAGATATTCTCGGTTTGTTGGTGAGCTTGTTTTTCTAGCTCTATTTGGCGTTTGAGCTTTTCTATTTCTTCCATATCAATATTAAAAAATCTAAAAGTTTTCTTCAACCCTCCGCAAGGATGTTTTAATCATAAATTATGCCAAAATATTAAATTTTATAGAAAAAATATTGTTTTTTCTATAAAAAATTTAGGTTGAAGTTTTAAACATACTTTTCAATGAATTTTTAAAAGGTTAATGTTACTAAATACTTATTTTTTTAGGAGTAAATGAAGTTTAGAATATATACTATAAAAACTAAAATAAGAAACCATAAGATTTTTATAAACTCAAGAAGTGAGACATAAATGAGATAATGAAGCTTATAGATATTTCGTATGTCGCCAAATGGTAGTAAGTATTCTAAGGATGTTGGATGGTGCAAAAACAGCCAAGTGTTAAATTTGATAGCTAAAAAACTTTCAAATGATTTGAAATCATGATAATATAAAGCTACTTGTTGAAAACAAAATAAATGTTCTAACTAGTTTTTCTAAAACTGGCTCATAATTATCTTTTAATTACAATGAAATTTAGCATTTTTTTTGTTAAAAATATGTGTAAGTACAATAATTATACAAATTAATATTAAAGTTTTATTTTTTATAAAAATATCTTGATAATAGCTTTTTTATTTTGCCTTTTCTGCCATTAAAAGTGCTATTCTTATCTTATGATATTCATACTTTGCATCCATTGCTTCAAATAAAGGTTTTACAGGGTCGCCTTTTTTCACATTCATTACTTTGGCTGCTCCCATAATTTGTTCATATTCAGCTTGGGTGATGAAGGCTGAAATATCAATGTTTTCTCCGTCTTCATACAATTTGGCAAGATGTGAAAAAATAGTAACAGGATTCAAATTTCGTTGTTCAGCAATTTCTTCTACCGAAAATCCTTCTTTATACAATTGAAAAGTGTAATGATGGGTATCGATGCCTGTAGCATGGCTACCTTTTGGAATAGTTTTCAGAAAATTTCTGATTTCCAGTAAGAAAGCTTCTCCATATTGTCGATATTTCTGTTCACCTACTCCCGAAACATTCATAATTTCTAATTGAGTAAGAGGTTTTTTCTGCGCCATATCTGATAGCGTCGCATCAGAGAAAACTACAAATGGCGGAATGTTTCTATCATCTGCTATTTGTTTTCTTAGTACTCTCAAACGCTCAAACAACGCATCTTTAATAACCTCTTTTTTACTTTTCTCTTTTGGTATATTAGCTTCGCGTTCGGCTTGTTTTTCTTCAAAAGGTCTATAACGTACCAATTGTACTTTTCTGCCTTCTTTTAAGATAGCCCACGATGCCTTATTGAGCTTGTAAGCATGGGCTTCGTCATAAGCAATATCCATGACGCCCGAATTTAGCATCTGTTGTAAATAATCAGCCCACTCATCTGCTTTTAACTCTTTTCCTGCTCCAAAAGTTTTGATTTCATGGTATTTATGCTCAATAATTCTTCTGTTATTGGCCCCTCTTAGAATATCAATCAACATACTCATAGCGATGTTTTCACCTGTACGGGCGATGGCCGAAAGGGCTTTTTGGGCTATTAATGTAGCATCAAACCTAATCGGTGGATTTTTACAAACATCACAGTTGCCACAATCAGTTGTAACCTCTTCGTTAAAATAGCTCAAAAGGATGCGTCGCCTACAAATTTCTGCTTCAGCATATTGTTTCATCCGCTCTACTTTGGCTACTTGTACTTCTTTCATCTCAGCAGGCAATTCCGAAGTAGCAATCATATCTTTCCTGACCAATAAGTCATTGTAAGAATAGAAAAGCAAAGTGTCCGACTTCAGTCCATCACGCCCAGCACGACCAATTTCCTGATAAAAACTTTCTACATTGGATGGCATCGAATAATGGATTACCCAACGTACATTAGATTTATCAATTCCCATCCCAAAAGCAATAGTCGCTACTATTACCTGAATGTCATCTTGAATAAATTGATTTTGCACGGTAGAACGCTCATTGGCAGGCATTCCTGCATGATAACACTTAGCATTAATGCCTACTTTTTGTAAGGCTTCGGCTACGGATTCAGTGTTTTTTCTACTCAGACAGTAAATGATACCACATTGCCGAGGATGCTCTGCAATAAAGTTTTGAATAATTTTAACACGATTTCTCCCTGCTTGTACAGCAAGCGAAAGATTGGGTCTATCAAAAGAAGAAATGAAAACTTTGGCATCGGGAATGCCCAATTGAGCTAAGATGTCTTTACGAGTCACTTTGTCGGCAGTGGCCGTTAAAGCAATCATTGGTACATTCGGTAATGCTTTTTTTAATACATTCAGTTTGGTGTATTCTGGTCTGAAATCATGCCCCCATGTAGAAACGCAATGCGATTCGTCAATGGCAAACAGGCTTATATTTAATGAAACCACCCATTCTAAATATCCTTGTGTAAAGAGTTTCTCAGGAGAAATATATAATAGTTTTAGCTCGCCATTTCTGCATTGGCGTTCTATACTGCTTTGTTCTTGTGTGGTTAGGGATGAATTCACATACTCCGCCGCAATGCCATTAGCCTTTAAAGCTTGCACTTGGTCGTGCATTAAGGCAATTAATGGAGAAATCACTAAGGTTAAGCCTTGCATCATCAAGGCTGGAATCTGAAAACATAATGATTTTCCACCGCCCGTCGGCATCAATACCATTGCATCTTGGCCATAAAGGACCCAGTCAATAATATCTGATTGTAATGGTCTGAAGGCATTGTAGCCGTAATATTGCTTAAGGACTTGTTCTTTGGTGAGTGACATGAATTTTTACCGAACGTAGGAGTTGTTTAAATGGCATTTTTATGCAATTTACATTTTTCAAGTGATTTTTGCTTAAGATTAGGGCAATGAAACAAAGTTCTATTACTTTTGATAAACAAAATTTAACATACGAGTAGCTTGAAATCTAATAAATAGCTACCTCCTTCTTTGATTAAAATAAAATGACAAAATCCATAAACATTAATCCACCAATCCGTAAATTTTTAACGGCAGATTTTCAATTAAGCACTTGGGAGAGTGTAAAACCTTTATTTGATAATTTAGTAGAGCGTACTATTAATAATGCAGAAGATTTACGGAAGTTTTTCACTGATCGTTCTGAATTAGAAAGCTACCTTTCTGAAAACTTTGCTTGGCGTTATATCAAAATGACTTGCGATACGGGCGACAAAGAAATCAAAGCAAATTTTGATCATTTTGTGACCGAAATACAACCTCATTTGGCTGAATACGACGATGTTTTGAATAAAAAGACGTTGGAAAGTCCATTTCTGGATGAATTGACTGATACAGGTTTTGACATTACCATTAGAGGAATGAAGAAATCGACTGAAATTTTCAGAAATGAAAACATCACGTTGTTTACTGAAATCCAGAACCTTTCTAGCCAATACCAAGCGATAGTAGGAGCGATGACGGTTGAGTTGGACGGACAAACTAAAACTTTGCAACAAGCAGGAGTTTTCTTGGAAAATACCGACCGTTCTTTAAGAGAATCTGTTTATAGAAAAATACAAGAACGCCGTTTTCAAGACCATGAGAAGCTGGACGAGCTTTTTAATAAATTGACGGCTTTGCGTCATCAGATTGCCTTGAATGCGGGGTTTGAAAATTATCGTGATTATTCTTTTGCCGCATTAAAACGTTTTGATTACACAACTGCCGATTGCTTTAATTTCCATGATGCTGTAGCTGAAACCCTTGTTCCAATGTTAAACAATTTAGCGAAGGAAAGAAAAAGTGCTTTAGCTGTTAGCGAATTACGTCCTTGGGACAAAGCCGTTGATGCAAAAGGTCGCCCAGCGTTACATCCTTTTAAAGGAGGCGAAGATTTATTGAATAAAACCATTGAGTGTTTTACGCAATTAGACCCATTCTTGGGCGAATGCCTGACCATTATGAAAGGAATGGGGCGTTTGGATTTAGAATCAAGAGTTGGCAAAGCACCTGGAGGATATAATTATCCATTAGAGGAAACAGGTTTCCCATTCATTTTTATGAATGCCTCATCATTGATGCGTGACGTAATTACGATGCTTCATGAGGGTGGTCATGCGGTGCATTCTATCGTGACGAAAGATTTGATGTTGAATACTTTCCGTAATTTCCCTTCAGAGGTAGCAGAATTAGCTTCGATGTCGATGGAACTGATTTCGATGGATTTCTGGAATGTGTATTTTGATAACGAGGAGGAGTTAAAGCGTGCTAAAATCCAACACTTAGAAGACATCATCAGTACACTTCCGTGGGTAGCAACGGTTGATAAATTCCAGCATTGGATTTATGAAAACCCAACGCATACGGTTGAAGAGCGTACCAAAGCTTGGGTTAATATCTATGAAAAATTTACTGATTCTGTAACGGATTGGTCTGGCTTAGAAAATTATAAATCGTGGATGTGGCACCGTCAGTTACATATTTTTGAATTGCCTTTTTATTATATCGAATATGGTATTGCACAGTTAGGCGCAATTGGCGTATGGAAAAACTATAAGGAGAATCCAGAAAAAGGCTTGGAAGGATATTTGAATGCCTTGAAATTGGGTTATACGAAACCAATGCGTGAGATTTATGAAGCAGCCAATATTCCTTTTGATTTTTCAAAAGAACATATTGCTTCGCTGATGGATTTCGTGCAGGCAGAATTAGCTATATTGAAAAAGTAAGAAATACAATTTTCATACTTAATCTGATTGCTAGATTTTTCCGAAATTCCGCTGTTTGAGCGAAGCGAGTTTCGGAATTTCTTGATTTTCTTTTGTTACTTTTCTTATATCAAGACAAGAAAAGTAAGACGTTGATAGCTAGTATTTTATCTTTTGATATTGAATCTAACAGTAATATTTAGGCTTTCCTTTATGGTTTTAATTATCTAACAATCAACACGTTATAAATAAAACAACCCCGAAAAAGTGTCAATACTGGCAATTTTCGGGGTTTTTATGTATTTTGTTTCTGCTAGA
>NZ_JAYFUL010000087.1:0-7335 GCF_034928825.1 Arcicella aquatica
AATATGAATAAAATTGTATTTTTCAAATAAATCACCTCAATAAACATGAAAAATCCACCCAAAACATGAGTGGATTCTATTATAAATCAATATCGAAAAATAATTTTCAAGGGAAGCCATCATTAACGATAGCTCAAACGATTTGCTTGCCAATTGCTTGTTTTTAGAACAGTTTGGCTATTGGTTTGTGCTTGCACTGAAACTTTTTTAGTTGTAATTAAATAATTAGCCAACGCCGCTGCTAATTTTTCTTCTTCAGGATTCGGTAATCCGTCCAACAGTGCTGGTGAAAAATATAAATTGATAAACCTCGTATCGAAATTACCAGACAAGAATGCTTCGTGTTTCATCACAAATTTGCAGAAGGGTAAAGTCGTTTCAATACCAGAGATTTTAAACTCATCAATTGCTCGAATCATTTTAGCAATAGCTTCTTCACGGTTTTTACCATAAGTAATCAGTTTCGCAATCATTGGGTCATAGAAAATCGGGATGGTCATTCCTTGCTCAAAGCCATCGTCTACTCTCACTCCATTCCCTTCGGGTCTGACATAAGTATTTAATGTTCCGATGTCTGGCAGAAAATTATTTTTGGGGTCTTCCGCACATACCCTGATTTCTATCGCATGACCGTGTATTTGTAAATCTTCTTGTTTGAACGAAATGCATTCCCCCTCCGCAATACGAATCATTTCCTTTACTAAATCAATCCCTGTAATTAATTCAGTAACGGGATGTTCTACTTGTAGGCGAGTATTCATCTCTAAGAAATAAAAATCAAGCTTCTCGTCAACAATAAATTCTACCGTACCAGCACCATAATAATTACAAGCTTTAGCCACATCGACCGCACAACGCCCCATAGCCTCACGGATTTCAGGTGTTAACACAGAAGATGGAGCTTCTTCAACAACTTTTTGATGACGACGCTGAATAGAACATTCTCGTTCAAACAAATGAACCACATTTCCGTGCTGGTCGCCCAATACTTGAATTTCAATATGTTTTGGGGCGGTAATATATTTTTCAATAAAAACTGCACCATTTCCGAATGATGTAATGGCTTCTGAAACCGCCCTATCCATTTGGTCATCAAAATCTTCTTCCTTTTCTACTACCCGCATTCCTTTGCCACCACCACCTGCGGAGGCTTTAATCAACACAGGATAGCCAATTTCTAATGATTTCTCTTTGGCAGTAGCTCTGTCTGTAACGGCATCAGGCGTACCCGGAACCATCGGGATGTTGTATTTAGCGACTGTATGTTTTGAGGTTAGTTTATCACCCATCAACTCGATACTCTCAGGCGAAGGTCCAATAAAGATTAATCCAGCATCAATTACTTTTTTGCAAAAGGAGGCATTTTCAGAAAGAAACCCATAGCCTGGATGAATGGCATCTACCCCTAAGTCTTTGCAAATTTCAATGATTTTATCACCTAATAAATAAGATTCATGTGAAGGCGGTGGACCAATGCACACAGCTTCGTCAGCAAAACGAACGTGGGGTGAATTTCTATCTGCCTCAGAAAAAATAGCTACTGTTTGAATATTAAGTTCACGAGCAGTCCGCATAATGCGTAAGGCTATTTCTCCACGATTGGCTATCAATATTTTTTTTATGCTTGGCATACACTAGGCTCAGGTTTTATAGTGCTTTAGTATCTCTATCAAACAAAGATAAACTTTAGCGATAAACTTATTGGATTTTTTTAATTTTTTCTGGTAAGTGTTATATATACAATGGGAAACTTTTTTAGCAAGGTTTGAAATTCAACTACGAAGTATTTATCGAGAACAAATCATCTGTTACCTGATTTATTAAATATGCTATCGAATCAAAGATTAAATAGATTTTTAAGAAAAAAATCGGATGTTTTTTAGAAAAAATGAGCTATTGGCATGGTAATTGCTGTTTAAATAAGCTTTAGTAAGAGGGTTTTCACTAAAATTTATTTTTAGTGAAAAATACAAAAAATATTTTCTTGTATTTTTTTAGGAACACTTAAAAAAAGCTGTCTTTTTGATGAACGTTCCTTTATTGATATAAGTGAAGATAATTAATGAGCTTCAATAAAGCTGTTTGATGAAAAACATAATGTTTTATTGTAATTAATTGATAGTCAATGACTTAATATTAGGATAATATACGTCTTTTGTCTTTAAATAATTAGAATTAATTTTGTAATTAATATTTCAGGCAGAATTGTTAAAATGTATAATAATAAATTTTACCAAGAATATAATAAAATAAAGAAATACTCAAAAATTACCATAGATTAAAAGATAAGTTTCTAAAACTATCGTTAACTCAATGTTCTATTTATAGAACGTAAAATAAATAAAATGAAAACTAAAATTCTATCAATTGTATTCGGCTTAGGCATTATTGCTTCATCATGCGTATCTGAGCTTGTCGTTGACGATAAAGTTGCCAATGATATCAATAATTTAGTAGTACCTGCAGGTTTCGATTGGTCAACTGCAAGGGACGTAAGTTTTAATGTTTCAGTAAGTGACATTCGTTTCAAGAATTCACTTCATGTAGTTGCTGTTTACACTGCTGATCCTTCAACAGGCGTAGCTAAGGCGCTATCAAAAGGAACTGCTTCATTAGCTTCTTCATTCAAAACTAAAATTTCAATTCCGGCTGGTGTTAAAGAAGTTTACTTCGTTAAAACAGCTCCAGATGGTACTAAATATACTCAGAAAGTAGCATTAACCGCTGCTAGTAGTCTTGCAGTAGCTTTAGGAGCAACTCCTTCTGGAAGATTGAGTGCAAACACTGAATTATACGCTACTACAGAAACAAGTCCTGATTGTAGTACAGGATGTGATATGTCAGTAAGCAGCTCAACAACTATCGACCTTGATTCAAAAACTGGTTCACAAACAATTTGTTTGACAGGTAGCAATTATACTGTAAACTTCAACCCAAATACATTAAATGGCGGTACGCTTCGTATTTGTGGTACTAACATTACGCTTAATAATTTGAATTTTAACTCAGGTGCTAAATATACAGTAATTATTACTTCAAAGGGTTCAGCTAATTTCAGTAATGTAAACTGGGATTCAAAAGATGTAACAGTGAAAAACTTTGGTACTTTGACTTCTTCTGGTAACCTTATTGTTGGAGGTACTTTCTATAACTATGGAGTTGTGAATGCTAATTCAGAATTACAATCTCGTACAGGTTCAAACATCATTAACGAAGGACAAATCATTGTTAAAGGTGCTTCTCCATTAGATGGCGCAATGACTAACAATGCTGAAATTTCATTCGCTGGCGAAGTTAGATTAAATTCTTCTGGACAGACTGTAACTAACAATGGTACAATGACTGCTGCTGGAAACTTTATCATCAACAATTCTACTACGATGACTAACAATAGCTATATGACTGTTGCTGATATGCAAGTAAATAGCTCAGGTATTCTTAATAACAAATGTCATTTAATTATTAAAAATACATTAGGTATCGACAAAACTGTAAATAATGATAGTTATATCTCTGTAGGAAGCTGGACACGTATCAATGGCTCAGGTGTTGTTAACTTATACAATGGTGCTTTGTTGGTAACTAACTCTTTATCAACTTACGATGGTAAAATTACGGGTACAGGTGATAACTATTCATTATTCAAAGTATTAACTGCTGCTGGTGGTAACATCAACAACGGAGGTGGTCAGAAACTTACAGGTACTGTTCAATTCTCAGAACCAAGCGATATTCTTAAAGCTGATTTCTTAGATAAATTTGCTCAGAAAACTAAAGATGGTGGTATTTATATCGCAAAAACATCTTGTAACGAAGGAAACGGAACAGCACCAGTATCAAGTAATGACTCAGATAAAGACGGTGTAATTGATTCGGAAGATGCTTATCCAAATGATCCTGCTAAAGCCTTCAACAATTACAATGTTCCTTCAACAGTAGCTTTTGAAGACCAATGGCCATCTGTAGGAGATTATGACTTGAACGACGTAATCCTTGCCTTTACTTATACAATCGTTACAAGTTCTTCTAACCAAGTGGTTCAAGTTAAAGCAGATTATACACTTCAAGCAACTGGTGGTTCATTCAACAACGGTGCAGGTATTCAGTTTAACATTCCAACTGGAAATGCTAAAAATTTCACAGGTACTTCTACTATCGGTGCAGGTTTAGAAGCAGGTCAAGACAGCGTGGTTGTAATCTTATTCAACAACGCTAGAAACGAACAATCAGCATGGAATACACGTCCAAATGAAGCAGTAGTAGCTTATAAAACTTACTCGTTCTCATTTGATGTAACAAACGGACCTTCTATCGGAGCATTCGGGCTTGGTTCATACAATCCATTTATATTCAATAATACATCTGGTTTTGGTAGAGGTTACGAAACACACTTATTCGGTAAAAATCCTACAAAATTAGTAAATAAAGGATTGTTCGGAACGAAAGATGACGCTTCTACTGGAAGTGCTTATTATGCGACATCGAAAAAATTACCTTGGGGTATCGAAGTATCAACAGCTAACTTCAAATATCCAAAAGAAGGAGTTAAAATCACTGATACATATTTGAAATTTGCTAACTGGGCATCGTCAGGTGGTAATTCAAGTATAGACTGGTATTCAAACACAGCGGATGGTTATAGAAATGTTTCAAATATTTTCAATCCATAGTCCTAAATAGTTTAAACAAAAAGAGCTTCGGAAGTTAATTCCGAAGCTCTTTTGTTTTATGGGGTATATGATTAACCAATGAATCAGAATTCCCAACTCAAGACTCAAAACTCAAAACTCAAGACTCATCACTCAAAAGTTTTATTCTTCTTCAAAATCTGCTCTATTAAACAACGCTTTAAAGGTTTCAGACATAGCAATAAGGTCGTGAACCTTGTTTTTAGCTAATTTCAATGTCCTAGTTTCTTGGCAATCATGAATTCTTTTATCGAAATGATTCCATAAATTAATCATGTCGTTCATGTTTTCTGCAAAACGCTCTACGATATACCGTTCAAATTTAGGCTTTTCGCCTTCAGCCAAGTAAAGAATGATATGAAAGTTTTCGTCAACAAAAAACCAAGAAAGATGACTTCTAGTAAAGTCCTTAATCATAGCATTATTATCTACCAAGAAGTCTATAATATCAACTTCATTGTTGATGGAATAGAGGTTTTGATCGTTTTTCATATCATTATTGTATTTTTTTAAGAAGATACACTCTAAAAATTTTACAAATATTTGACTACTATAAACGTTAGGCATAATCAATATAATAATAAGAATTCATATTTTAGATAAAAAAATATAAGTTCTTGAAATATTACTAGAAATTATTAGGGAATTGTCTAATTCAAATGAAATAGCACTTAATATTGAGACATTTTTGCAGAAAGAAAATAATACCTTAACTTTGTGATTATTTAAAGATTATAAAATGTTTTTCTCTTGAAATATATAACAATATTTAGACAGCAAAATATTTTATGATTGAATTCATAGAATGCTCCGTTGCTTTTGTGAAATTCATATTAGTTATTAATCATTAAAACATAAAAAAAGTGGATATTTTCGATAAAGTCAGCAAAGGTCTGGGACCTATCGGTGCCCATGCTCATTATTCTCATCACTACTTTACTTTCCCTAAGTTGACAGGAGAGTTAGGGCCAAGAATGACCTTCATGGGAAAAGAAATGTTAAACTGGTCATTGAACAATTACTTAGGTTTAGCTAATCATCCTGAAGTTCGTGAAGCTGATAACAAGGGAACGCAAGATTACGGTTTGGCTTATCCAATGGGCGCTAGGATGATGTCAGGTAATTCAGATTTACATGAGGAGTTTGAAGCTCAGTTGGCTGAATTTGTTGGAAAAGAAGATGCCTTTTTATTGAACTTTGGTTACCAAGGAGTAATGTCCGTAATTGAGTGTATTTGCGACCGTAACGATGTTATTGTTTATGATGCTGAAGCACACGCATGTTTGATTGATGGTATTCGTTTGCACAAAGCTAAAATGGGTGATTATTATAAGTTTAATCACAACGACATGGATTCTTTGCGTAAAAACTTAGAAAGAGCTACTAAAAAGGTTGCTGAAACAGGCGGAGGTATTTTAGTAATTACTGAAGGTGTTTTCGGGATGTCGGGTAAAGTAGGTTCATTAGATGAAATTGTGAAAATGAAAGAAGATTTCAATTTCAGAATTTTAGTAGATGATGCTCATGGTTTTGGAACGATGGGTCCAAACGGTAGAGGTGTACATGAAGCATTGAATTGTATAGACGGTATCGATTTATACTTCTCTACTTTTGCTAAGTCAATGGCAGCAATTGGTGCTTTTGTTGCGGCAAGTAAAGAAATTGTAATGTTCTTGAAATATAATATGCGTTCACAAATCTATGCAAAAGCATTACCAATGCCATTTGTAGTAGGTGGAATGAAACGCTTAGAATTGATTAAAAAACATCCAGAATTCCGTGAGAAATTGTGGGAAAATGTAAGAGCTATCCAAACAGGATTTAAAGCAAAAGGATTTGATGTGGGTGAGACTACATCTCCAGTAACGCCGATTTTCTTACATGGAGACTACGAATTATCACACGTAACAGCGCTTGTACGTGATATGCGTGAAAATATGGGTGTGTTCTGTTCTATCGTAACTTACCCAGTAGTACCGAAAGGACAGATTATGTTAAGAATTATTCCTACAGCTTCGCATACTTTAGAAGATGTAGCTTATACGCTAGATTGCTTTGAAAAGGTACAACAACGTCTGCAAGACGGTACTTACCGCAGAATTGCTGAGGAATTCTTAGCTCAGCAAGCAGAATTAGCATAATTTATATAGGTTTTTGACTTATTTCGCTTAAATTTTGGTGCTTGGATTTGTAAGATGTAATAAAATAGCTATATTTCGGACACAAAAAATGCGTCTCAACGCTATTAAAGGCTTTTTCAACCAATTATCAACTTAAATCCAGTTTCTATTATGAACAGATTTGCAGAAGTGAAGGACTTAATTTTGTCCTTAGAAGGAGATTTCGAGAAGTTTTATGACAAAGGCAATCAAGCTGCTGGTACTCGTGTAAGAGGTGGTATGCAACAATTGAAAACTTTAGCTCAAGAAATCCGTACAGAGGTTCAAGAGATAAAAAACAATGCAGCAGAATAATGCTAAATAGTTAAAGATTTAATAAAAAGGCTCAAGTAACTTGAGCCTTTTTATTTTGGCTTCCCTTGAAAATTATTTTTCGATATTGATTTATAATAGAATCCACTCATGTTTTGGGTGGATTTTTCATGTTTATTGAGGTGATTTATTTGAAAAATACAATTTTATTCATA
>NZ_JAYFUL010000088.1:0-5315 GCF_034928825.1 Arcicella aquatica
GGGCTTCAACGCTTGGTTTTAAAGACTATTTATGTACATTTAAGCTAATTTAATCAATAATAACATTTCCATTTCAACTTTTTAAAAGATGTGGGTAATCAGTAGGACTTAAGTCCCTCTCTATGGATGGATTTTTAGTGTTAATTGATTTATCAATACCCTCCACGGAATTTATAAGTATCAGCCACTTTCTTAATCGCTACGATATAAGCCGCAATACGCATAGGTACTTTAAATTGTTGAGATGTAAGGAATACCTTATCGAAAGCATCTTTCATAATTCTATCTGAACGACGATTGATACGGTCGAGATTCCATTTATAACCCATACGGTTTTGAACCCATTCAAAATAAGATACCGTAACGCCTCCAGCATTCGCCAGAATATCTGGCACTACTAATATCCCTTTCTCATTAATAATATCATCAGCTGAAGCAGACGTTGGGCCATTGGCTCCTTCAACAATCAATTTTGCTTGGATATAAGGTGCGTTTTCGATAGTGATAACATCTTCTTTAGCAGCAGGTACTAATACATCCACGTCTAAAGTCAATAGCTCTTCATTCGAGATTCTTTCAGCCCCCGGGAAATTTGCTAATGTACCTTTGTTTAAGTCTCTGAATTTAATAGCCCCTTCAATATCAATACCGTTTTCGTTGTAATAAGCACCAGAAATATCAGAAATGGCTTTGATCATTACGCCACGTTCGTGTAATAAGCTAGCAGCATGAGAACCCACATTGCCAAAACCCTGAACGGCGGCAGTAGATTTATAAGGGTTGATTTTAAGTTTATCCATGCCAGCCAAAGCCGAAACCATTACCCCACGACCTGTTGCTTCTGTACGACCTAACGAACCACCCAAAACCAAAGGCTTACCTGTTACAACGGCATTGACCGTCATTCCCTTTGCTTTAGAGTATTCATCCATCAGCCAAGCCATTTCGCGAGGACCAGTACCCATATCTGGTGCAGGTATGTCTCTGTCTGGACCAAATACATCTAACATCGATACCGTATAAGCACGCATTAAACGTTCCATCTCGCCAGCCGACATTTCACGGGGATTGCAGGCGATTCCACCCTTCGCTCCGCCATAAGGAATATCTACTACAGCACATTTCCATGTCATCCAAGCAGCTAATGCGCGTACTTCATCAATATTCACAGCAGGGTCAAAACGAATTCCCCCTTTTGACGGACCAAGGATGTTAGAGTGTATTACGCGGTAGCCTTCAAATACCTTAATACTTCCATTATCCATTGTAATAGGTAATCCTACTGTTACCTGACGAGCAGGCACTTTAAGGATATAATACATTTCATCAGAAATTCCCAATAATTCAACGGCTTTGTCGAAGCGTTGCATCATGGATTCTAGCGGGTTTTCTTTGTCCTTGATAGGAGCGGGCTCTAAGTAAGTCATTGTTTTGATATATCCGACTGCCAGTATTATAGTATATTGAAATATTAGGAAAATACTATTTCCTGTTTTTCGCTAAATATGTGGTAATCAGGTCTTGAGATTTGTTTTTGTTGATTATGCACAAACATAACACACTTGAAACGACAAAAACAAGTCCTTTGTATGTAAGTATAAATACCTGATTTTTAATCAAAAAACATAAATTTGAGGTATTTTTGCTTTTTGCTTTTTAACTTTATGGAAGATAGATGCGTTTGCCAAATAATCGTTGGCTAATTCTAAAAATTAAGAAATTATAAAATTTTAGAAAAATTTAATTTATTCTTGAAATATTGCAAATTTTAAAACCAACAACTTATCTTTGCAAAAATTTTAAATGCTATTAATTTAATATTCAACCCAAACAGCCCTATTGAATATGAACACTATTGTAGAAGAAAAAACGCGATACTCTGAGGAAGAGCTAAAAGAATTTGAAGTGCTTATCACTAACAAATTGGAAGATGCACGTGGCGAGCTAAACTACATTCGTGAAGCATTACACAAACGTAATGATCCGGGAACAGATGTGACAGCAGGTAGCTCTAAGCCAATGGAAGATGGTGCTGATACTTCTGAAAAAGAAAGTATGAGCCAATTAGCAGCACGTTTGCAAAAATTTGCTACTCAGTTAGAGAATGCTTTAATCCGTATCAAAAATGGCACTTATGGTGTATGCATTGATACTGGAAAATTAATTCCTAAAGAACGCCTAAGAGCTGTGCCTCATACACAACAGACGATTGAAGCGAAGTTGATGAAACAACGCTAATTATCTGAATGGCAATTTATTGTTAATAATGATAGAGTTTTTCTGATAAAATCTCTATACATTATTTATTGTGCCCTTTTATTTGTTTCGCTCATTCAAAATTTAAAAATATTTTAATGGCTATAGCATAAATATTATAGCCTACTTTAATTGTGCATCATCATCAAACTAATTAATATGAACAACAACTTTCCTCTTTACATTCCTAGCAAAAAGCGGTTAACCGCTTTTTTGTTTTTTATGCTTATTCGCACTTGTTTCGGACAAGTACCTAATAGCTACTTTCTGCCACAGAATATTAGTTATGACCCTAAAATTCCTACGCCACAACAATATTTGGGGTATCAGGTAGGCGACTGGCATATTCAGCACGAGCAACTGATGGGCTATATGAAAAAAGTAGCTGAATTATCAGACAGGGTTGAGCTGAGCGAATATGGTCGTAGTTACGAAAACAGACAATTGTTATTATTGACGATTTCGTCTCCTAAAAACCTTGCGAATGCAGACAAAATTAAAGCAGACCATCATAAGTTAGTAGAACCCGATAAATCGTCGAGCTTAGATACTAAAAATATGCCTATCGTAGTGTGGATGGGCTATTCTGTACATGGAAACGAAGCCAGTGGTACAAATGCTTCAGTATTGGCATTATATTATTTGGCGGCGGCTCAGGGTGCTGAAATAGATTCTATCTTGAACGAATCGGTTATTTTACTCGACCCACGCATTAATCCAGATGGGGGTGAGCGTTTTTCAAGCTGGGTAAATGCCAACAAAAGCGTGAACATGGTATCTGACCCGAACAGTAGAGAACTGAATGAGATGTGGCCAGGTGGACGTTATAACCATTATTGGTTCGACCTTAACCGTGACTGGCTTTATACGCAACATCCAGAAAGTAAAGGCAGAATACAGAAATTTCATGAATGGAAACCAAATATCTTGACTGACCACCATGAGATGGGGCCTAATTCATCATTCTTCTTTCAACCCGGTATTCCAGCCAGAACGCACCCACTTACGCCAAAGAAAAACATAGATTTAACCGAGGTAATTGGTAAGTTTCATGCGGCAGCGTTAGATAAAATCGGGTCATTATACTTTACAAAAGAAGGTTATGACGATTTTTACTATGGAAAAGGCTCAACCTTCCCAGACGTGCAAGGAAGTATCGGTATCTTGTTTGAACAAGCTAGTTCTCGTGGACATTTACAAGAAACACAGAATGGCAATATGAGTTTTGCCTTTACCGTTAGAAACCAATTTGTTACTACGCTTTCTACGTTGCGTGCAGCCAAGGCTATGCGTCAGGATTTGTTAGATTACCAAAGAAGTTTCTATCAAGAAAAATCTACTTCGGCTACCAAAGCTTACGTTTTTGGTGGAGGTACTGATAAAGTAAAGGTTTGGGAAATGATTAATATCCTTCGTCAACACGAAATAGATGTTTTCAATGTATCAAAAGATGAAACACTTGATGGAAAAACCTTTAAAAAGGGCGAGGCATTTGTAGTGCCTTTAAGTCAGCCACAATATCGTTTAGTACAAGGGATTTTTGAAAAACGTACTACTTTTGAAGATTCTCTTTTCTATGATATTTCGGCGTGGTCTATGCCACATTGTTTTAATGTGCCTTATTCAGAAGCTAAAATCGCTTTAGCTTTAGGAGATAAGTTAACGAAAAATGAATTCCCCAAAGGGAAAATCATTGGTAATACTACTTACGGTTACGTATTTGAATGGGATAGCTATTTTGCCCCAAGAGCAGCCTATGAATTACAGAAGAAAGGCTACAAACTAAAAGTAGCTACTGAGCCTTTTACAGGAGTGTTTGAAGGTGGAACAAAAGCATTTAGCTATGGTACCGTAGAAATCACCGTTGGTTCAAATCAACAAGCAGATTTCGTTGCCTTGAAAACATTGTTACAAACACTGGCTGAGAGAGATGGCATTGACTTTTATGCTTTACAAACAGGTTTAACACCATCAGGAATTGATTTAGGAAGTAGCTATTTCGCACCGATGCGCCAACCGAAGGTTTTGATGTTGACAGGCACAGGCGTGAATCCAAACGATGCGGGTGAGATTTGGCATTTATTAGATACTAGGGTAAACATTCCTCTATCGATGTCGGATATTACACAAGTAAACCGCATGAGTTTAGAGAAATACAATACGTTGATTCTTTCGAGTGGTGAATACAGCACTTTGAATGAAGAGAAAATAAAAACATGGGTTAGAGGAGGCGGTACTTTAATCGCTTTAACGGATGCGGTAGAATGGGCTTCGGCAAAAGGCTTATCTCCTGTGAAAATTAAAAATATTCCTGCCGATACTGCTACTGCTAAACCTTATGCGTTGGCAGAACGCTATAAAGGTGCACAACAAACAAGTGGTGCTATTTTTCAAGTAAAACTAGACCCTACGCACCCAATTGGCTATGGATATAAAGACCAAACGCTAAGCGTTTTCAGAGATAATAATATTTATTTAGAGAAAATTAAAGACCCATACAATGCTCCATTGATTTATACTAACGACCCTCTGGTAAGTGGTTATATCACTGAACGTAACAAGAAGTTAATGAAAAATACTCCTTCGGTAGTAGCAACAGCTTTTGGAGCAGGAAAAGTGATTGTGATGACGGATAATCCAAACTTCAGAGCATTTTGGTATGGTACTAACAAATTGTTTTTAAATGCTATTTTCTTTGGTTCAACAATACTTTCAGGAGTACGTGGGGGAGATGAGGATTAGGTTTTAGTAGTCGGCAATCGGATTTCAGCTATCAGCTTTCGTGGTGGCTATTGAGATTCAGTTGTAGAACTTATTTTAGCTTTCAGAAGTCGGCTTTCGGTTTATCGGAAGCCGACTTTTTTGTTTTAGGATTATCAACGTTATAAAAAACAGTAGGGACGAATTGCATTCGTCCTTTGTAGCAAAAAAAATATCAGCAAAGAGGCTGTCCCAAAAGGATAGCCTCTTTTTAATGGTCAATTTTATAGAACGCTATAATTTTCCATTCCTAATTTTCTAAAGTCGAATTTGAAGAATTCTAAATATTTTAATAGACT
>NZ_JAYFUL010000089.1:0-4942 GCF_034928825.1 Arcicella aquatica
TGAGGCGACCAAAGCTCGGTTTGAAAGGCGATTTAAGCCTATTTAAACCAATTTTATCAATAACCACATTTCCATTTCAACTTTTTTAAAAGATGTGGGTAATCATTAGGACTTAAGTCCCTCGCTAGGGATAGTGATTACCTCGCTAGGAATAGTCTTAGACTATGCCAAACAAAGTACAGCCCCATCACCCAAAATGCCCACCAACATAATTTTTGGTAAGTTCTTGTTGGGGATGTTTGAAGATGTTTTCGGCAGTATCGTATTCAATCAATTCACCTAAGTACATAAAAGCAACATAGTCGGATATACGTTGTGCTTGTTGCATATTGTGGGTAACGATTACAATGGTGTAGTTGTTCTTCAAAGTCATAATCAGCTCTTCTATTTTGTTGGTACTGATTGGGTCTAGGGCTGAACACGGTTCGTCCATCAAAATAACCTCGGGGCGTAGCACCACTGTTCGGGCAATACACAATCTTTGCTGTTGTCCACCTGATAACTTTACGGCTGGTTTTTTTAATTCATCCTTTACTTCTTCCCATAAATAGCTTTCTTTAAGGGCTTTTTCAATCATGCTAGGGATTTCGTCCTTCGGGAAATTATGAATATTCAGGGCATACGCAAGGTTGTCGTATATACTCTTGGGTAAGGGGTTGGCTTTCTGAAATACCATTCCTATTCGCTTGCGGATTTCGGTCACAGAATTTTTGTTATCGTATATATTCAAATCGTCAAGCTTTACTACTCCCTCTATTCGTGCGTCGGGCGATAAATCGTGCATACGGTTGAAAGTTCTTAACAAAGTAGATTTTCCACAGCCAGAAGGACCGATTAAGGCAGTAACTTTATTTTTGGGGAAATCTATATTTACGTTTTTCAATACTTTCTTTTCACCAAAATATAGGTTTAAATTATGTGCCGATAGTTTTATGTCTTCCATGTTAGGCTTGTGATTTGTGTTTGAAACGGATATAAAAGGCTATAATATTCAGCATGAAAACCAGTAGAATCAGTACTGCGGCTGTGCCATAAGCCAATGGTCTGACAGATTCTATGGATTGATGCTGTGTTGATAACATATATAAATGATATGGCAGCGCCATAAATTCTTTGTTGACCGATGTAGTAATGCCATTGATATAAAATGCTACCCCTGTAAATAAAATGGGGGCGGTTTCACCTGCTGCCCTCGACATCGTGAGGATAACCCCCGTAAGAATGCCCGGTAGTGCCTGTGGCAAAACTACATCTTTGATGGTTTCGAACTGGGTTACGCCCAATGCCAAGGTGGCTTCTCGCATACTGTTGGGTATTCGTTTTAGGGCTTCTTCGGTAGTAGTAATGATATAGGGCAACGAAAGCAAGCCCAATGTTAGTCCTGCCGATAGCACGGAAGTACCCAACCGTAGGGTTTGTACAAACAAAGCCAGACCAAACAACCCGTAAATAATAGAGGGAATACCTGCCAGATTTCTGATAGACGCCCTGATAATATTGGTAAGCAAAGAGGGCTGTGCGTATTCGTTGAGGTATAAAGCACAGGCTACCCCAAACGGCACCGAAAATAGCGTTGTAATAAAAGTAAGTAAAACAGTGCCAACAATGGCAGGCAGAATGCCTCCCTTTGTCATACCTTCTGTAGGTAATTGGCTGATAAATTGCCATGAGATTGATGAAAAACCCTTCGAGAAAATATCCCAAAGAATTATGCCCAGAATCAGGCAGACTACCAATGTACTGCCCAACAGTAGCAACCAGTTCAAAACGTTTTTTATGTTATTAATCATGCGTCGAATTTTCTTAGTCTGTTAGCAAAATATTCTCCTATTAAATTGATGGTAAGGGTTATTAAAAATAATACTACTGCAATGGCAAACAGGGCGAAGTAATGCGTAGTTTGATAGGGCACTTCGCCCATTTCAATGGCTATGGTAGCTGTAATTGTTCTGACAGAATCCAAGAAACCTTTTGGTAATACAGAGGCGTTGCCCGTAGCCATCAGTACGGTCATGGTTTCGCCTAGCGCCCTGCCCAAACCCAACATCACAGCGGCTATTAACCCTGGTATGGCCGCAGGCAGGGTAACCAGAAATAGGGTTTCCCATTTGTTTGCTCCCAATGCCAAAGAGGCCTCGCGATGGCTTTTGGGTACGGCACTGATGGCGTCCTCGCTGATGGTGATGATGGTCGGCAAAGCCATTACCGATAATAATATTGACCCATTCAAGGCATTCAGCCCATTTTGGATACCAAATATTTGGGCAATGCTTGGTCCTATCAATACTATCCCCAGAAAACCAATAGCCACAGATGGAATAGCCGCCAACATTTCGATGATGGGTTTTAGCACTAATTTTAAGGTAGGATGTGCCATTTCGGATAAAAAGGCGGCCGTAAATATGCCCAAGGGCACGGCTATTATCATCGACCCTAAGGCTACCAAACCAGTACTTACCAATAATGGAGCAATGCCATAATGCCCATTGGTATTTTCGGGATTCCATTGCGAGCCAGTGAAAAAATCAAGGGGTTTTACTTCCAAGAAGAAGGCTATACTATTATACACCAGTAACATAAAGATGCCCCCTAGCAAAGCAATCGTGATAAAACCTGTCGCTTTAAATAGCTGTCGGGCTAGGCTATCGATAAATTCTCTTTTTTGTAAGGTCATGGCTTTATATTTACAGGATAGTATCCCGACGTTTGAATGATTTTTTTGCCAATCTTGCTTTTTTCAAAATCCAGAAAAGGCTTTATTTTAAGGTACGAATCCGATTTGTAATATTGGTATAATGGGCGTTGGAAGTAATATTTACCAGCCCTGATCATGGCAGCATCTAATGGCGAGACCGCCTTTTGGTTTTCCTTGTCATAAATCGTTAGCACTTTTATGCCTTTGTTGCCGTGTATAACATAGCCAGCACCTACATAGCCAATACCCGAATGGTCTGCTTTGATGGCCTCCAGAATTTGGGCATTTCCGTTCATTTGTTTGGCGTACGGCGAAAACTCAATCTTTAATCTTTTCTTGACAAAATCGTGTGTGCCAGAGTTACTTTGTCGGCCATAGATATTAATGGGCAATTTCTTGCTGATTATTGGCGACCAGTCTTTAAACTTACCCCCAAAAACGTTTGCAAGGTTTTGGGTATTGATGGAATCGATGGGGAAGTCGGATGCTACTACAAAAGCGATGGCATCTTGTGCAAAAATAAAAGAGTCGATAGGTATTCCTCTTTGTTTAAAAAGGTCAATTTCCACTTTGTTGATACTCCTAGACGAATTAGCAATATCAGCTGTATTGTTCAATAGCGAGGCAATTCCCAAACCAGAGCCACCCCCCGATATTGAAACAAAGACCTCTGAATTGGTTTGATGAAATGATTCAGCCAATTGCACAGCAAGGTTAACCTCAGTATCAGAACCTTTTATTTTAATGGTATCGTCGTTGTGGGAACAAGAAAATAGAAGAAATAGCAGGAGAAAAATGGAGTACCTCATACTTTTTAGCTTGGTTTGTACTAAAAAGAAGTAAGTAACAAAATTAAAACGTTGAATATAAATAAGTTATGATTATTATTTCATTAAGAAATAGTGGAACTAAGGGAGTGGGGTGTCTAGTTTCAATATCTCGCTTGGCGTTTGTTTCAAACATTATTGTATGAAGGTATTCTTAGAAGGCGACGTCTTGTGGTAAACTGAGTACACAACTTGGAAAAATATACAATGCTTTGCACTTTTGTAAAGTAACATTGCGATTTGCTCTGATGTAGTGAAAGGCAATGCTAAGGGAGGGATAAAAACTAAATAAACTTAAAAGGCAATTAAAATGGAAAAAGAATTTTATTATATAATTTAAGTTGCGACTTATGCTTATAGATTATCTAACACGTCCTATTTTCTAATTTTGTAATATCTCACGTTACAAGTTATTAGCAATTAGGACAATGTTAGACAAAACCATTTGCCTCTACTGTTTAGTAGACGATTATTTTAAGAGTATAAAACACCTTGAAGATAAGCAGCGTAAAATGTATGATGCTCAAGTAGTTGTATTAGCTATCTTAGCGGCACGTTATTTTCATGGAAACTTTGTTTCAGCAGGTTTGTATTTAAGAGACCATCACGGTGTTAAGCTTATTGACAAATCTGGATTAAATCGCCGTTTACATGGCTTAGAATCACATTTTACATGTCTTTTTGGTGTATTATCTCATGTTTTTAAAGAACTAAATACTAATAATATTTATGTGATAGACTCTTTTCCTGTTGCTGTTTGCGGTTCGCCGCCCGGTCATAATATCCGAATTAACCGCTGTAAACTTTTACGTAATGACGTTTACCGAGGGTATAATAGTAGTAAAAGAGAGTATTTCTATGGTTTTAAACTTCAAGTCGTTGTTAGTCAAGATGGTTCTCCAGTTGGCTATTATATTACTGCTGGTAGTATTGCTGATATAACAGCTTTCCAAGCTATGAACTTAGATTTACCACCTCAGAGTACGCTTTATGCCGATTCAGCTTATACTGACTATGAATTAGAAGATTTCTATGCTCAATGTGAGGATATTTATCTTAAAGTAACTCGTAAAAATAACTCAAAAAGACCAGATGAAAGATGTCAAGCATTTCTAAAGGAACACTACAGAAAAACCATAGAACACACTTTCAATGGAATTACCAATTTGTTCCCTCGAAGTATTCATGCTGTCACCATTAAGGGCTTTATATTAAAATTAGTACTTTTTTTATTCGCATACGCAATCGAAAAATTATAGTCCATCAATACGTCGCAACTTAAATTATATAGATGAATTCAATAAAGGCTATTAGTTAAAAATGATTTTACTCACGTGCGAGTTTGCCCGACTGTATGCTCTCATGGGGCTTTTGACTCTAAAGTTGTGTAAAGCACATGCATTTATAAATAAACTATCGG
>NZ_JAYFUL010000091.1:0-3467 GCF_034928825.1 Arcicella aquatica
CGTTTCTATCATACTCAAAAGATACTTAGAGGTACTGTAAAGTGCTAAAGATATTGGATTGAATTGGGCTTGTAGCTCAGGTGGTTAGAGCGCTACACTGATAATGTAGAGGTCCGTGGTTCGAGTCCACGCAGGCCCACCGAGTATAGGGAGGTTTGTGTTGGGGCGTTAGAATTGGGGGATTAGCTCAGCTGGCTAGAGCACCTGCCTTGCACGCAGGGGGTCAACGGTTCGAATCCGTTATTCTCCACATGGAGTAATAGAGTAAAGAGATTATGGATAAATCTAAAGAGGTTTATCGTCGATATTGTGAGTTTAGTTACTGAGAAGTATTAGACGAATAATAGAAGAGTTCATTGACATATTGTGAAAGATAGAGAAACGAGTAAGAACATTAAACATTATTAATACGGTTTGATAAAGCGAATTAAGGGTGTATGGGGGATGCCTTGGATCTTGTAGGCGATGAAGGACGTGTTAAGCTGCGATAAGCTACGGGGAGATGCACAAAATTGTTAATCCGTAGATTTCCGAATGGGGCAACCCAATAGTTTGAAGAACTATTACCACGCTAATGCGTTGGAGCAAACCTGGAGAACTGAAACATCTAAGTACCCAGAGGAAAAGAAAACAAAAGTGATTCCGTAAGTAGTGGCGAGCGAACGCGGAGAAGCCCAAACCAGGGTTGTTACGGCAATACTGGGGTTGTAGGACGGTTTTTTAGAATAAAGAGGAATTTGAATGACTTGGGAAAGTCGACCATAGAAGGTGATAGTCCTGTAAGAGTGGAATCTTTAAACGTAACCGTATCCTGAGTAGGGGGGGACTGGAGAAATCCCCTTTGAAACTGCCGGCACCATCCGGTAAGGCTAAATACTAACAAGATACCGATAGTGAACGAGTACTGTGAAGGAAAGGTGAAAAGTACCCCGAGCAGGGGGGTGAAAAGACCCTGAAACCATACACTTACAAGCGGTCGGAGCAGAGCGATTCTGTGACGGCGTGCCTTTTGCATAATGACCCTACGAGTTACTCTTCCTGGCAAGATTAAGGTTTACAGAACTGGAGTCGGAGCGAAAGCGAGTCTGAATAGGGCGTTTAGTCAGGGGGAGTAGACGCGAAACCTTGTGATCTACCCATGGCCAGGTTGAAGGTGTGGTAACACACACTGGAGGACCGAACGAGTTTACGTTGAAAAGTATTTCGATGAGCTGTGGGTAGGGGTGAAAGGCTAATCAAACTGGGAAATAGCTCGTACTCCCCGAAATGTTTTTAGGAACAGCGTCGTGGTTATTTTCATGCAGGTAAAGCTACCAATAGGACTAGGGGGAGTCACATCCTACCAAATCCTGATGAACTCTGAATGGCATGAAATTTACACGGCAGTGAGGGCAGGGGTGCTAAGGTCACTGTCCGAGAGGGAAAGAACCCAGACCAACAGCTAAGGTCCCTAAATCTATACTAAGTTGAACAAAGGAGGTCTGATTGCAGAGACAGCCAGGATGTTAGCTTGGAAGCAGCTATTCATTTAAAGAGTGCGTAACAGCTCACTGGTCGAGCGAGGCGGGCATCGATAATAAACGGGCATCAAGTATAGTACCGAAGCTTTGGATTATATATTTTATATATACTGGTAGGGGAGCATTCTGACATCAGCGAAGGTGAATCGACAAGGTTCATTGGAGAGGTCAGAAAAGCAAATGTAGGGATGAGTAACGATAATGCGGGC
Source organism: Arcicella aquatica (assembly GCF_034928825.1). Taxonomy (NCBI): domain Bacteria; kingdom Pseudomonadati; phylum Bacteroidota; class Cytophagia; order Cytophagales; family Flectobacillaceae; genus Arcicella; species Arcicella aquatica. The sequence goes on from NZ_JAYFUL010000091.1 coordinate 1,730, forward strand.
GAGAAACCCGCACGCCGAAAAGTCAAGGTTTCCTCAGCTATGCTAATCAACTGAGGGTTAGTCGGGGGCTAAGGGTTTAGCGAAGGCGACGACTTAATGCACATCAGGTTAATATTCCTGAACTTACTAATAGGGAAACACAATGACGGAGATTCGTGGTTGGCAGGTACTGACGGAATAGTGCCTTTGAGCAGCAGCCGCAAGGCAGAAGCGAGTCAGCGAAGAGACTTCCAAGAAAAGTTGTGAATCTATACTTATTAGTAACCCGTACCGTAAACCGACACAGGTGACTGGGAAGAATATTCTAAGGCGCTCGAGTGAATCACGGCTAAGGAACTCGGCAAATTAACCCTGTAACTTCGGGATAAAGGGAGCCTACTCAGCGATGAGAGGCCGCAGAGAATTGGTCCAGGCGACTGTTTAACAAAAACACATGGCTTTGCAAAAACGAAAGTTGACGTATAAGGCCTGACACCTGCCCGGTGCTGGAAGGTTAAGAGGGGATGTTAGCGCAAGCGACGCATTGAATCGAAGCCCCAGTAAACGGCGGCCGTAACTATAACGGTCCTAAGGTAGCGAAATTCCTTGTCGGGTAAGTTCCGACCTGCACGAATGGTGTAACGATCTGGACACTGTCTCAGCCGTGAGCTCGGTGAAATTGTAGTAACGGTGAAGATGCCGTTTACCCGCAACGGGACGGAAAGACCCCATGAACCTTTACTATAGCTTAGCATTGAGTTCTGGTACTGGATGTGTAGGATAGGTGGGAGACTATGATATAGTGTCGCTAGGCATTATGGAGTCAACGTTGAAATACCACCCTTCTTGTACTGGAATTCTAACCTAAATAGGGACATTGCTTGGTGGGTAGTTTGACTGGGGTGGTCGCCTCCAAAAGAGTAACGGAGGCTTTCAAAGGTACCCTCAGCACGCTTGGTAACCGTGCGTAGAGTGCAATAGCAAAAGGGTGCTTGACTGTGAGACATACAAGTCGATCAGGTACGAAAGTAGGATATAGTGATCCGGTGGTTTAGTATGGAACAGCCATCGCTCAAAGGATAAAAGGTACTCTGGGGATAACAGGCTGATCTCCCCCAAGAGCTCACATCGACGGGGAGGTTTGGCACCTCGATGTCGGCTCGTCACATCCTGGGGCTGGAGAAGGTCCCAAGGGTTCGGCTGTTCGCCGATTAAAGTGGCACGCGAGCTGGGTTCAGAACGTCGTGAGACAGTTCGGTCCCTATCTGTTGTGGGCGTAGGATTATTGACAGGTTCTGACTTTAGTACGAGAGGACCGAGTTGGACTGACCGCTGGTGTATCAGTTGTTCTGCCAAGAGCATAGCTGAGTAGCTACGTCGGGACCAGATAAGCGCTGAAAGCATCTAAGTGCGAAACTGACCTGAAGATGAGTAATCCATATAAGGGCGGTCGTAGATGACGACCTTGATAGGTTGCAGATGTAAAGGTAGAAATACCAAAGTCGAGCAATACTAATTACCCAAGAGCTTTATTCATATAACCGTATGCTATATAATCTTTATAGTTCTTACTCTTCAACATCTTTCACAATATTATATGAATTACTCATAAAGAAATAGAGCTTAATAGCTCACAGACTTTATGGGGTTGATAGGACTGGTGTTCACCTCTTCCCATCTCGAACAGAGAAGTTAAGCCCAGTTCCGTTGATGATACTGCAATCACATGCGGGAAAGTAAATAAACCCCAAAAATATTA
>NZ_JAYFUL010000092.1:0-4691 GCF_034928825.1 Arcicella aquatica
AAATTGTGAACAGATATTTTTTTTCTATACCTAAAAACATTTCCATGCTACAAGTTCTTAATTTTTTTTATCTTATCTAAAAGATGTGGGTAATCAGTAGGACTTAAGTCCCTCGCTAGAGATAAGAGATTGATTATTAGTTATTTATATACTTGTAGATAATTAGTAGGACTTAAGTCACTGGCTAATAGAAATTTTAGAATTTAACAATCCTATCTCATTCACCAAAAATCTTAAGTGCCTCATCATCTTTTAGTTGGACAATCTGGTCTTTTAGCTTTTTCTTTAAATCGACTATTATTTTAGCATATTGCTTATCGTTATACAGATTTTTTAGATTCTTAGGGTCATTTTTGATGTCATATAATTCCCAGAAGTTTTTCTCACCATAGAATCTAGCCAATGTATAGCGTTCGGTACGAAGACCAAAATGGGGATACACATGATGTGGCTGTGGATATTCATAATAATGATAATAAGACTCGCTTTTCCAGCCACTGGTTTTACCTGTAAGAAGTGGTAAAAACGAATGCCCTTGAAATTCATCAGGAATCTTTGTCTTCATGATATTCAACAAAGTTGGTGCCCAATCTACGTTTGATACTACTTGGTTTACTTTCGTTCCTGCTTTAACCACCCCAGGATAACGTATGACAAAAGGCGTTTTGAGTGATTCTTCATAAATAAAACGTTTATCAAACCAGCCATGTTCGCCTAAATAAAAACCTTGGTCTGACGTTTAAATCACTACTGTATTCTTAGATAAACCCGTTTTATCAAGGTAATCAAGTAATTCACCAATATTACGGTCTAGCGACTTACCCGTTGAAAGATAATCACGCATATAACGTTGATATTTCCATTCGGTCAAAGCTTTGCCTGTCAATTTTTTGGCTGCAAATTCAGCTCCAATTTTATCATAGTATGCTTTGAACTGGCTTTTTTGTTCGGGCGTAAAACGATTGTATGACGACCATGCACCCTTACTATCATAATCAGCATCGACTTTTAAATCTTCTTTAAGCAACATCGTTTTCTCGATACTCATATCTTGGTCTTGTGCAGCAATGCGCCCTTTGTAGGTATCATAAAAAGTACTTGGCACAGGGAAAGTCACGTTATCAAAAGCTCCTAAATCTTGTAAAGAAGGCAACCACGAACGATGCGTAGCTTTATGCCCTACTACCATAAAAAATGGTTTATTCTTATCTCTACCCTCAAGTCATTGTTTTGAAAGTTGGGTTATTACATCCGTCACATAACCCTCATGTCTATGTGTTTCGTTTTTTGAATTAACAAAATCTGAATTGTAATAACTGCCATGCCCCGGTAAAATATTCAGGTAGTCGAATCCGTGGGGAAGTGTTCCAAGGTGCATTTTACCAATCTAAGCAGTCTGATAACCATTTTTTTGTAGTTCTTCTGGAAAAACATGTTGACTAATGTCAAATTGTTTTTCATTGAATTTATAGCCGTTAATATGGCTATATTTACCCGTCAACAACGTAGCTCTGCTAGGGCCACAAATTGAATTTGACACCACATTATTATACAGAATTGCCCCTTCACGAAGAAGCTTACTTTTTGATTGAAAAGAAAAACAAAAAACCTTCTGATATTTACCTTGAATTAGGTTTTGAAGACCTTTCTCATTTTTCATTTGCCTTCAAAAAACTATTTGGCAAAGCACCGACCGAGCTTTACGAAAGAACAGCTAGCATTACAGACTAGTAGTACGAATAAAATATATCATCCTCAATATCATTTACTCTTGTTTAAATATTTCACTCTCAGAAGTATAATTTACTATTCTATGTATCACTTGGTCTAATTCTTCCGTTGATTGAAAAAGTAAATCTATGTATTGTTCTTTTTCTTCTGGAGTAATATCTTTATCTGTCTTAAGCAAATGGCATATTCCTAAAATATTAGCCACTGGCTTTCTCACGCCATGCGACTGTTGCCAAGCAATGGCTTTTAAGCGATTTAACTGATCTAGAATTTGCTTTTCGTTATTTACTCTTTGGGTTACGTCTTGAATAATAATGAGTACATGTTTTTTATCATCCAATTCAAAACTGTTCAGGCTTATATCTACGATAATTTCACTCCCATCTTTCTTTATCGCAGGGGTAAATTTATTAGCAGCTATTTGTGAATAATCTTTCTGAGTATCATCTTTACCAAAGATTTCAGGTATCAACATCTGAATATTTTGCTTTTTCAACTCATCAAAGGTGTAGCCAAATACTTTCTCAACCTCAGGATTTGAAAGAATAATATTCATGTTTTCATCCACTATCAACATCGAAGTAGGTGCTGCTTCAACAATACTTCTAAATTTTGCCTCACTGTCTTTTAAAGAGACTTCTGCCTTTTTTCTATCTGTAATATTCAAGGCAAATAGCGACAGTCCTAGTAATTCACCATTGCGCTTATAAACAGGAAACATCCTAGATTGAAACCAATATTTCTCATTGTGGTAATTTGTGATAACTACTTCTATTTCATAACTTTTACCATTAATAGCACTTTCAAAGGAGTCGAAAAATGTTTGCTCTTGGTCTGGATAAAGAAAGTCTCTAAAATCTTCCCCTATCTTCAACTCTTTGTTCATATTCATTAACATCCTTTCTCTGGCAGGCTTGTTGAACTGGATTATTTTATAATCAAGCCCCAATAGTAAGACAGATTCAGTATTGTTCTCGATAATGGCCTGAAAGGTTTCAGCCATATTTTCAAGTTCTAATTCAATTCTTTTTTGCTTATCTATATTTTTAGCAATGAGTACAATACCAAGAAAATTACAAGAAGAATCATAAACAGGTTTCATCGTATATTCAAACCATATAGAAGCATCTTGGGATACTGTTTCATTTTGTACAACAACCGTTTCACCGTTGAGCGCTTTTCCAAAAGTATCAAGATATAAGTCCATAATACTTTCAAGCACAAACTCATTATAGTCATCTCCTATTGCGACTTCCCTTTTAAAATATAACATCAAAACCTCTTGTATTACTTTGTTAAAAGCTAATACTTTATGGTCAGAAGACAACAGGATGATACTTTCTGGAGCATTATCCAATATTGTACTTAGCGCCTCAGCAATATCTAAAGACTTTTTAAATTTATTCATCGGTAGCATTATTGGAAATTCAAAACATTCCACCATTTATAAAGATAAATCTAAGTGTTATCTACTTCAAATCCATCTTTTAACTAACTATTTTTTAACCATTTACTACACTATTCTGCATTGATTTTTTATGTTCACTCACTGAAATCAATAAGTAGTATTTTTCAGTATCTATAAAAAAAAGATTCAAGATTTAAACTTTGTATCCAAAGTTCACATCTTGAATCTTTTTATAGCTTAAAATCTAAAGCTGAAAGTCTAAAGTACAAAGTCCTATATCCTAAAGTCTTCGAGTCATCCTAAAGTCCTCTAGTCTAACGTCTTAAATCTAATATCTAAAGTCTTAATTACAATAATCACGAATAGCTGCATAAGCTGCCGTAAAACCTAATTCACCCGCCTTACTCAAATCATTACAGCCATCAGTATCACCTAGTGAATGACGAATGATACCTCTAACATAATAAGCTTCAGAATATTTAGGATTCAAAATAATAGCATTGTTACAATCTTGGATTGCACCTCTTTGGTCACCCATTTGAGATTTAACCATACCACGCGTAAAGTATGCTTCCGAGTAAGTAGGGTTCAACGCAATCGCCTTGTTATAATCCTCAATAGCTGCTCTGCTATCGCCCGAACGAGCTTTCGCCAACCCTCTGTTATAATATACTTCAGAACGTTGTGCTGTAATTTCAGACATTTTCAGACGCTCTTGAACATTGTTACGAAGCTCATCTAAAATCGTTTTAGTGATTGCCCCTACATGAACCACTTTCGTCCCTTCAGTATTTCCGATGGCAATTGCTTTGTTATAGTCTTCAATAGCACTTTTTGTATTTCCTAATCTGCTTTTCGCAAAACCTCTTCCGTAATAAGCACTTGCACTTTCAGGGTCTTGGGTAAGGGCTTGGTCAAAATCAACTAAAGCACCTTGAAAATCTTCTAGCTGACATTTGCTAAAACCTCTGTAGTATAACGATTCAGCATCCTCTGGTACTAATTCTAATGCTTTTCCATAGTCAGCAATGGCTCCTTTAAAGTCGCTCATTTTCATTTTACTATATGCTCTTCCAGAATAAGAATTTGCTCTTTTAGGGCTAATCTCAATGGCTCTGGTAAAATCCTCTAAACTCCCCTTATAGTCTTCCAATCTTTGTTTGATAGTCCCACGTGAAGCAAGTCCTTGTGCATTATCAGGCGTTAAATCAAGGGTTTTATTAAAGTCAGAGAGTGCTCCTTTGTAGTTTTCTAATTTCGCTTTACTAATACCACGAATAAAATATGCATTAGCATCCACTGGATTTAAATCGATACTTCTGTTATAATCTTGCAATGCTCCTTTGTGGTCATCTTGGCGCGCTTTGCTTTGCCCTCTGCCACTATAAGCTTCCGCATATTTTGGATTTAATTCAATCGCTTTGTCAAAATCATGGTAGTCCTAAAAATGTAATGTTTATCTTTCAAGATTATAATTACAAATAAAGTATTTTATTGCACCAATATGATTGTCGAGGGACTTTGAGAAACTTAAAGCTTTTCTGACTAATCT
>NZ_JAYFUL010000093.1:0-4431 GCF_034928825.1 Arcicella aquatica
TAATAGGGTATTGATTTGCTTTGTGAATAATCAAAGTCTATTAAAATATTTAGAATTCTTCAAATTCGACTTTAGAAAATTAGGAATGGAAAATTATAGCGTTCTATAAAATTGACCATAAAAAAGAGGCTATCCTTTTGGGACAGCCTCTTTTTTATGATTGATGGGCACCGAATTCCTACTGTTTGAGCGATAGCGAGTTTAGGAATTCTTGATTTTTTTGTTACTTTTTGCATCAAGGCAAAAAGTAAGGACGAGAATAAATTACAAAAACTCAAAATCATCTAAAACTCACTATTTTTAGAGAAAATTCGGGATGCCTCATGTTTGAAGTAGGATGATACCTTTAGGCTATACGAATAGGCAAAGTAAGGTTCACTTCAAAAATACTATTGATACATTTTACTTCTAATTGTCCACCTATTGTTTTTACCCATTCATTTACGATGTATAAGCCCAGCCCCGTACCATTCATGTCTTTGGTAACATGGGCTTGATAGAAAGGCTTTATCGCTTGAGTATCCATTTGATAGCTTCCTAAAAAATGGTTTTTAAGCGTCAATGTTAAGAATGAGCTATTTGAAAGTATTTCAGAATATATTCTATAATCTACATTGGCAAATTGAATAATATTTTGATAAAGTTCGGATAAAATATCTTCCACAAAAATGCTGTCATAACCCTTAAGTGGCGAAGCATTATGATGTGTAATTAGATGAAATTCAGAGGATTTACTTTTTTTGAGTTGATGGAATAATTTGTTTTCTAGTTGTATAACATCTACTTCTTCTTTCGAGGCATTTTTCCAAGGATTTATGCCACAGATTAGCTGGTTATACCAAAGTAACTTACGAGTAATACGTAGCATCCTTTTGCCAGAAAGCCTGATGCCATCAATTAGCATTTGAAGTTCATTAATATCCAGAAAACTAGCGTTTTCAATGCTTTCTGACATTAAATCTGTAAAGTTTACTATGCCATTTAAGGGCGTAAGGTATTCATGATTAGAGATACTTAGAAAAATATCCGTAGCATTTTTACGAATTTCAACATCAGCAGACGCTTTTTTGAGAGAACTAATTCTTAACCTAGAATTGATAGTTTCAATTAAATCTTTGGTGGTAAAAGGCTTAGTAATGAAATCATCAGCCCCCAAATTCATTCCTTTTCGTTTATCAGAAAAATCTGCCCTAGCTGATAAAAAAATAAAAGGAAGATTTACTAAACCTTTTTCATAGCGAATAATTCTTAAAATTTCATACCCATCCATTTCGCCAAGCATAATATCACAAATAACAATGTCTGGTTGAAAGGCTTCAATTAACTGGATTCCAGTCTCACCATCTTCAGCAACAAAGCAGCTAAATCCGCTAATTTCTAAAATTGTTTTTGTATTATCAGCTAACAAAAAATCATCCTCTATTAATACAATTTTAATCATAATTGTTTTTGAGTAAGATATTATCACTTCATATATTTAAAATTTAGGTTATTTAATCTATAAATTACCTATTTTATATTGAAGAACATCTATAATAATTAAAGAGGGGTACTGAAATTTTGTGTAGCAAGAAGAAGCGCTTCTTGTAATCTATTTTTACTAACTGGTTTTTCAAGGTAAGCTGCCGTTTTCAACGTTATTCCAGCCAATTCACATAGTTCTTCAAAACTACTTTGGCTAGCCGCTGATACGATAATAAGCTCTATTTGTTTATCCAAAAATTCTTCAGGATATGATTCTAAATGAAACATAAATTCATATCCATCCATTACTGGCATATTCAAATCTAATAATATAATCAACTGCTTCTCAGTTGAATTTTTTATCCAATCTAAGGCCTCCTGTCCATCAGTAGTTTCGCTGTAAGGTATATTAAAAGATTGTAATGAACGAGCTAGCAATATTCTATTAAGATGCTCATCATCTACAATTAATGTCTTAGGAATTTCATTCATTTTTTTACAATATTTTATTAATATAGGTCAAATTCTCTTTAAAATAATAGCTAATATCAAAGAGATTGAGTTATTAATGATATACATGAGTTTATAGTTAAAGAAACTCAAAATTATCTAATTATTGACTCATGAAAGTTTGGGTATTTCACAAGTTCATTTTAATAAGTTTAATAATGGAATTGTTTCAAAGTCAATAGATAATACTCAGTGTGAAAGATACGTCTATTAAAATTGAATAATTTATAATATTATATAAAAGGACTACACAACTTATTTTAAGGTAAATTAAGAAATGGTCTTTTTGCTAAATTACTTATTTATTAATTAATAACAAAAAGAATAACTCCTCTTTTTAGTAAGAGGTATTCTTTTTGTTATACCAATAATAGACACAATTTAATTATAAATAACCGAAATAAAGGATAAATGTAGAGCCTTCATTTTCTTTGCTAACAAAACTAAGCTTTCCTCCGTTTATCTTGACTAAATTTTTTGCTATTACTAAGCCTAAACCTGTTCCTTCTATCCTTCCTACGTTATTTGCCCTGTAAAAAGAATTAAATACATTGTTTTTTACCTCAGATGGTATACCTATTCCAAAATCTTGAATACTTATCTGAAAAGAATCTTCATTAAAGATTAAAGAAAGCACTGGGTTGGGTTTATTTCGTGAATACTTGAAGGCATTGGATAATAAATTATCCAAGATTAAAGTAAGATGAAGGGGGTCTATTTGTGCAGTACGAGGCGACCCTGTTACGTTAAAATCTATAAATCTTCCATCTTTTTGTAAAACATTTTGAGCCTCTGTGCTTGTTTTAACTAATTCAAGAATATTTACATCTTCTTTATTACAACTCAAATTGTTGGATTCTATTTTTCCAACAATCAAGATTTCATTCATCAAATTGGTGATTCTATCAATCTGACTACTAATAATATTCACATGTTTTACAATATGCGGATTCTGTTCTTTATCGATCAATTGGATGATTTCAGTGCTTGAACGAATCGTAGAAAGAGGTGTTCTAAACTCATGAGATGCTACATTGACAAAAAGCGTTTTCAAATCATTCAATTCTTTTTCTTTTTGTAATGATGCCATCAACACCTCTTCGGTGCGTTTTCTATCATTTATTTCTCTGGAAGAGGTAATAATTCGATGAGTAAGGTCATAATCATCAAAAAATACTTTTGAATTCGTTTCTAGCCACACATAACTTCCATTGGCTTTTTTGAAGCGATAGCTTGTATATGACGACGTAGTTTCGCCAAATGGTAGCTGTTCTTTGTCAGTAATCTCTAAATCGTCAGGATGATAATAATCAGATAGTTTTTTCCCAATTAAATCTTGGGGTTCATAGCCAGTAATTTGTTTGATGGAAGGCGACAGATACAATAAACTACCTTCTAAATCATGAATACAAACTAAGTCTTTTACATTATTTGAGAGTAATTCGTAAATATGGGCGTTTTCCTTTTGTCTAGTAATGTCTCTTAATGTTCCTGTAGCTCCAATTACAAATCCTTTTGGGTCTGAAATAAATGTAACAGAAGCTTTAATCCATTTTATTTCTCCAGTTTTTGTAATAAATCTGGCAAGGTGTTTACTTGTAGGTTTTTTTTCACGGATTAAAGCATCAAACAATTGTTCTTTTTGGGCAGCATCTTCTGGATGCATAAAATCGTAAAATGGCCTACCTAATGATTCCTCTATGCTATAGTTTAAGATTTTTGTCCAAGAATCATTCAAGAATGTCCACTGCCAATGTTGGTCAGTTTTAAATACAATGTCACTGATGAGATTAATTACTTCGTGATATTGACTTTCTGAGTATAGTACGTTTTCACTAACGAAAGGAATTGTGTTGGGAAGTACATGAAACTGAACCAAAATCATTGAAACAATACCGTTTTCATCCATAAGTGGAGAAAACTTTTGCTTTATTGTATTTGGTTCAAGCTCAAAAGATTCTCCCTCAAATGTTCTTTTATAGTGTTCAACAGTCGAAAGAAAAAATGGATGTTCTGATGTAATTACTTTACTTATTTCATGTAATTGTGGTAATTCATCAAAACTAAATTTATAAGAATCTGCGAAAGACTTATTAAAATAAACAAATCGGTATTCTCTATCTAAAATATAAACATTGCCTTCTAATGAATTCAATATTACTTCCGATAAATAATTAATCGAGGAAGATCTCATCTGCTAATGGCGGTTTTAAATTTTTAATATGATGATAACTTACTACTCAATTGAACGGGTCTATATAATTTAAATAAAGATAAAACAAAATATTTATTCATATTAATGAAAAAATAAATATTGTAAAATCTATAGAAAAAATTAGGGTAGTCCTAAAAATGTAATGTTTATCTTTCAAGATTATAATTACAAATAAAGTATTTTATTGCACCAATATGATTGTCGAGGGACTTTGAGAAACTTAAAGCTTTTCTGACTAATCT
>NZ_JAYFUL010000094.1:0-2837 GCF_034928825.1 Arcicella aquatica
ACCAAGCGTTGAAGCCCTTATCTCTAGCGAGGGACTTAACTCCCTCGCTAGAGATAAGAATCTGATTATTAATAATTTATAAACTTATGGGTAATCAGTAGGACTTAAGTCCCTCGCTAATGATAAGGTTTAAAACTTAAAACTCCTAAACCCTAAATCATTCCCTTAGTATTCAAAAGCTCCTCCAAAGAATTACAAAAAGAGAACACTCTATGTACCTCTCTCGCTGGCTTTGCTTTAATCTCTTCAAAACTAAGCCATTTTACTTCTTGAATAATCTGCTCTTTTAATTCAGGGTCAAAGCCCTTTTCTACCTTCCCTTTTTCAAGATTGACTTTAAAAAATAACTCAATAGCATGAAGTGGCGTCTCGATAAATTCGCTGACAAACATAAAATGTTCGATGGAAACCTCTGTGAAAGTTTCCTCTAAAAACTCACGTTTTATCCCTTCTATTACATTTTCGCCATACTGTAAACCACCACCTGGAGGGCACCAAAAAGCCGCATTTTCAATCACACCCTTATGGTTTATCATTAAAATTTTGTCATCTTGTACACAAATACCGCATACTCTTACACGTAATTGTTCCCCATACTGCGCCATCACTTGCTCATGAACTCTATCTATCATCGCTACTTAGGTTTGTTGAAAATCGTTGTTTATAGTGGCTTTATTATTATGAATCGTCTTGATGTATTTAATACTTCCTGCATTAAATATCTGAATAAAACCTCGTTCAGTCAAATCTTGCTCCTGATTAATACTAAATCTTTTGTTTTGGTCAATCGCTAACCAAAATTGCTGGGCATCAGTGTTTTCCACTTTCTGAAAACCCAAAGTCTTATAGCTTCTTCCATCAGACCAATCTCTATCGGCGTATGACATCACATCGTCAGGCTCGTGTTCGTTGATAAAAGCCTTTAGCAGTTTGTCCATACCGCCCACCACATGATGTTTTTTGAGTGTAGCAAAGCGGAGCAGTTCATAAGAACGAGTACCCGCCCGCTCACCATATTTCATCGCCCTACCTGCACTAAACGTAGCTACGGCAATCAACAAAGGCTGATTTAGGTACTGAATAATGGTGGGTTTAATGAATTTTTCAAGGTACTGAGCTTTCAGAAACAAGCCATATTTGAACTTTGATTTGACTGACCCCTGTAAATGGTTTGCATTTAAAAATACCTCTGCTGTTGGGTTATCAATCCTTTCTACAAAGCAATGTCTGGCATTCAAACGTTTTGAATATCCGCACATGGCCAAAATTCTGGCACTTACTAAGTCGGAATTGCTGTTCCAGACATCCTCCCATAGGTGAATAATTCTTTGGTGCTGACTTTGTATATCTTCAGATAAATGTTTGAAGAAATCAAGCTTTAATTCAGTCGTTTGAAAGGTCTGTAGTGAAATAAAATGGATGAATAATTGATGTTCAGTCAGGAAAATTACTTCAAAAGGAGAGACTAATGTCTTTGTTTCAAAGGCTATTTGGTGATGCTTTAATAAATGATAAATGGCTTCTTTCCACACAAGACTATTGTTTTGAAGTTAAATACACTTTGTCAATCATTTCCTGATACTCCGATTCAGCTTCCGAAAAAACCGTGATTCCTCCACCACTTTTAAAGATAAGCGATTGATTAGCTGTTTTCTCAATAAAACGAATCATCACAGCGCTATCTAAATTTTCGCCATCAAAGATACCAAATACCCCTGTATAATACCCTCTTTGATAGTTTTCAGCTTCTTCGATAATCGCTAATGTTTGGGCTTTAGGAGCGCCACAGATTGACCCTGCTGGTAATAATTTGAATAATAAAGTTCCGATTTGCTCATGAAAATTTTCGGGCAATTTTCCGCAAATTTCCGAGCTTACTTGTAATAAATCTCCCTCAGAAGTTTGTACTTTACTAATATATCGAAAGCGTTCTACCCATACTTTTTCGGCTACCATGCTAATGTCATTTCTGATTAAATCTACAATAGTAGCGTGTTCTGCAAGTTCCTTTTTATTTTTCAATATCTCCTCTTCGGCATTCGGAACGTTAGCAGAAATTGTACCTTTCATAGGATGAGAAGAAATGATACCATCCTTTATTTTTACAAAGATTTCGGGAGAAAAAAGCACAAACTCATCCTTGAAAAACAATTGATATTCGGCTGAACTACGTTCAAAAATTTCCTTCAAATTCAAATTTACTTTGATAGGAGTGGGCTTGGTCAGGTTTACCAGAAAGCTATTTCCCCGTAGCAAATGACGTTTTACAATATCAAACGACTGTTGATAGGCTTGAAAACTAATCGGATATTTTTCTAAATAGGAAGGTTTTTCAAGCAGAGGTTTGTCAACATTGAAATTACGTTTCGTCCCGATTTTATACAAAATATCTTCTTTTTCAACTTCCTCAAGGGGCAGCACAATAGGCTTTTTCATCTCATAATCAATGATGAAAAGAAAAGGTTTGCGGTCGCGACCCAACAAATTCATTTGTTCAATGGCGATAGTGGCCTGATTTGGAAGTATTTGAGATTTGAAAGACAATGGAGGTTGAAGTAAATAAACTATGGGTTAATGTATGTTAGAATATTTCTATTAGGGGGTGACTTAAGTCACCCCCTAATAGAAATATTAACTCAACTAAACCGTGGTCTGTGGCACACAGAACACAAAGTTAAATGTTGTTATTGATGGTTTTTCAATCAAAATAGTCAAATATTGTGTTCTGTGTGCCACCATAGCCGTCAGGGTATTGATTTTAAGACTTGTAAAGGGCTTTTCTTTATTTGTATTTTATTTTTCATTTTATGTTCTTTTATGGCAAAAATGTGCCAATG
>NZ_JAYFUL010000095.1:0-2696 GCF_034928825.1 Arcicella aquatica
TTCAACGCTTGGTTTTAAAGACTATTTATGTGCATTTAAGCTAATTTGATCAATAATAACATTTCTATTTCAACTTTTTAAAAGATGTGGGTAATCAGTAGGACTTAAGTCCCTCGCTAATGATAAGGTTTAAAACGTTAGCGTTATAGCCAACCCGTGCCAATCTAAACTTTCATCTCCTCTAATTTCTTACTCTCTTCGCGTTGTCTTACGTATTGGTCTACCCAATAAATTAAGCCAATCGCAACGACCATCGAGCCTATTACGGTATAACCCAATATATCATAATGGTCTAAAATACCGTTGGGTTGTTGAACAACAATCAACCCTGCGATAAAAGAGGCAACACCCCCCGAAATTTGTTGAATCGATGAGTTGATACTCATAAAAGCACCTCTATCTTTCATCGAAGGAATGGCCGTCATCAAGGCAGAAGATGAAATCATCCGTGCTGAAATCCCTGTAAAAAGGATTACGTTCAATATAATAATTACCCAAAGTGGCGTAATGCCTAATTGTGTATAGATACCTACCATGATGCTGCTGATGATAGAGCCTATCAAAAAAGTATTGAACTTACCCAATTTATCACTGAGTTTACCAATCATAGGGCCAAACAACATAGAGAATATCCCCGTAATGCCATACATGATGGGTAGTTCAGACAATTTCAAGCCTAAATTGTTAGTACCATAAGCACTACCAAAAGGCATTAGCATAAATCCGCCCGTAGAAAGCAATATCGTTCCAAGGAAGGCCCTGAGATAATGAGGTTCGCTAATGGTTTTGGCAAGGTGTTGGAATGCGTTTGAATCACTTTGTATTTTCAGGTGTTCGGTAACAGGTTCCATTTTAACAAAAATGACTACTCCTACCACCGCACTCACTCCTACTATCATCCAAAAAGGTGCATGCCAGTCGAAGCTATTAGCTAACACCAGACCAATCGGCAAACCCAATACCTGACTTGCCGCAAACGCCATTTGTACAAAACCCATTACCCTTCCACGTACTTCTAGTTTGAATAAATCAGAGATAATAGCAAAACCTACTGAGCCTATTACGCCCCCAAAAATCCCTGTGAAGATTCGGGCAAATAGCAGAAAATTATAGTCAGTTGCTAAGGCACAAAGGGCTGTACCGATGATAAAACCAACGTAGAAAAATAATAAGAATTTCTTTCTATCGAATTTGTCGGCAAAACCCGCTGCCAACAAACCAGAAGCACCAGCACTAAAAGCATAAGCTGACACAACAAAGCCAAATTGAGAAGTAGTGATTTTTAAAGTAGGCATTAAAATAGCCCCTAGTGGCGACAATACCATGAAATCTAGTATTACCGTAAATTGAATAAAGGCTAAAACCGCTATCATAAAAATCTGATAGGGTGTAAAAATTTTTTCTGTGGGTTGGGTCATAATTAATTTATTGAATAATTCTTATGCAAATTACGGGATATTTATGCTCTTATCTCATGGTCTGAACATTATTGATATTAAATTAATCCCCGAAATATCCTAAATACCATTAATTTTCTGTGGTTCAAGTACTTTAATGCAATTTAATCTAAAATTGACACCATCTACCCCTTGAAAACCAACGCATTAGCATACATTTGCTTTATTATTAACCTTCAAATTTAACTTTCGCACATCACGACTGACGCTGTGGGAGCAAACCAAACAGAAGTTACATGGACTTTTGAAGGAAGCATGCCCTACCCTATGAATTTGATGATGCTGTTTTATGATATGGAGGGATTGATAGGCAAAGATCTAGCAGATGGACTGAAAAATCTAAAAGTAATTCTTGAAAAATAAATTTTAATCAAAACACAAACATGGCAGCAATTTACCCTTATTTGGTCTTCAATGGTAACTGCGAAGAAGCTTTTAATTTTTACAAATCGGCATTTGGCGGAGAATTTCCCTATGTAGGAAGATTCAAGGACGCTCCGTCAGATCAGCTAATGTCACCAAGTGATGGCGAGCGAATCATGCACATGTCGTTGCCCATTGGCAAGACTATTTTAATGGGTAGCGATTCCTCTACAACGATGGGGGATGTAAGTGCAGGTACAAATTTCTCTATTTCTATTAGTGTAGACTCAAAAGAAGAAGCTGATAAATTGTTTCAAGCCCTTACAGAAGGTGGTAAAATAACGATGCCTTTGCAGGATACTTTTTGGGGTTCTTACTTTGGGATGTTTAAGGATAAATTTGGTATTGATTGGATGATTAATCATGATACTAATGAGGTGGCGATTTAATTCATTACTTTCTATTAGCTGGTGACTTAAGTCCTAACGATTACCCATAAGCATATAAATAACTGATAATCAAGGCATTTATTCCTAGCGAGGAAATTAAGTCCCTCGCTAGGAATAAGAATTTCAGGTAGTCAGGCTGTGGTATGAGGCAACCAAAGCTCAGTTTGAAAGGTGATTTAAGCCTATTTGAGCCCATTTTATCAATAATCACATCTTCATTTTAACTTTTTAAAAGATGTGGGTAATCAGTAGGATTTAAGTCACCAGCTAATAGAAAGGTTTTGAATTTACAATCGTGTTCTGTGTGCCACCATAGCCGTCAGGCTATTGATTTATTTTATTAATTTTGTCTTCAAAATCTGATACAATGAATTTAGAAGATATATCAAACTCAATTGAGTTTTTAGAAATTAATCAACTTTTGGAA
>NZ_JAYFUL010000096.1:0-2549 GCF_034928825.1 Arcicella aquatica
CAGAAAGGCTTTTAAAAAAATCATTAAGCTCCATTACAAAATATTATTTGGTCAAAATTAATAAAATCCCAGAACTTAACAGCCCTGCTCTCTGAAGGAGAGGGGTTGGGGGTGAGGTTAATAATGTCTAGCGGACTCTTATTTTGAAATACCGCTGCAAGTTAATCAAAAGCCTTTATTTGAACTAAAATGAAATCTTATTCATATAAAATACATTTCTTCGTCCGCCTTCGCTATCATTCGTAATACGCTGATAACCAGAAGCAATGAAGTAATTTTTATACCAATAGTCGATAGCATCAGAAGTTGTCTGTTTTACTTTATCTCCTTCTATTTGCGTACCTATTTTCGAGCTTTGGGTATCTTCAAGAATGGTATCACCTTTGATAATTTTAGTGAAAATTTGCCCTTTATTGCTGTACGAAAGCGTAATTTCGTCTCCTTTTATCGAAGCTTTTACTTTCTCGCTCAGTTTTTGTTCTTTCACATCTTTCATTTCGATACTGTTATCCCATAACAAATTGCCTTTTTCATCAAATGCCGCTACGATAGCATGGGTATAAATCCAGCCGTCAAACGTTTGTTGATTGCCATAATTTCTGTTTCCCCATCCCCACGGACTGTAGTATGAACTAAAAGGCGAATACAAACCATAATAACCATATCCCCAACGATAAGGGTTATAAAACGAGCTGTACGGACTACCCATACCATTATACATTCCGAAAGGATTGTAGTTATTATAACGATAGTCGGCATAAAAAGCCTCGGCTACCATGATGTATTTATCGTCCTGTTTGATAATGTCATGTACTAACAAACGGTAGTCTAACCGTAAATCTTCTCCTTTGTTTTTCTTGTCCTGAATCTTTTTCTCTTGCTTTTCCTTTTGGCGTTCGCCCATGAAATTAAAGAAGTTTTTAAATTCAGTAAAGCTATGGAATTTCAAATCGGTGATTTCATTGTCAGTCAATTTTGAGAAATAAATACCTTGTGAAGTAGGCCCCCGCGACGACCCTATCGAGTTTTTATGCCCATACGTTCCGAACATTACCTCTGTTGAATCAGAGACAAGGTTTAGTTTGCCATTCATCATGGCAAATTCGTTATCTGGGTTCATCACCACTTGTGAGATTTGCTTGCCATCTTCGTCAAAGGACTTTACGACCAACTGGTAATTTTTTCCACGCGTACCCACTGCATACGTTACATTGACGATAGCCGTGCTAGTGTCCAATTCCATCGATTGTATCTCTGCCTGACTTTTCAAGGCACTTGGCAATACCTTTGTTTTGCGTTCGTCCAGATTAGTAAATAAAATGACAGGTTGATTATTGACCATCCCTGCAATAAAAATTGAAGAGTTGATAGCTTGAAAATCAGACACTTCCATCCTATCTACAGACATTATCTGATACTTTTCGATAAAGCCAGGGCCTATGTTTACTTTTATGACCTCGTACACATTACTTCTATAGCGGCTAAAAAGTAAGTATAGGCTTTTGCCGTCATAGCTATGCTTTACATAATCTAAGTTTCCATCAATTGTTCCATTGATAGACCATACCTGATCTAGGTTGGTGTCGAACCTAGAAAGCACAAAATTAGTTTTATTCACCTGAGATAGTACCAAAACCCCTTGTTCGTTGATGGGAATGGTAAAAAGCTCAGAATTGCTTGATGGTAGCGGAATTTCAATTCTTTTTAAGCTCTGAGCCTGTGCGAATTGAATAGTGGTAATCATCAATACAAAAAAAGCAATACTTTTTAAAAAGACGGTTTTCATATTTTTAAATTAATTAATTGAGCTTGTTTACTCATGAGCAAGTCCAAGAATAATATCAAATTCCTCGGGCTTAATATGTGTAACTGAAAGCCTTGATTGTTTGATTAGTGATAAATCCTTGAGTCGTTCATCAGATTTCATTTGTTTTAATGTAACGGTTTTAGGCAGTTTTTCAACAGGGACAAGGTCAACTACCACCCAGTTTTTATCTTCGGTCGTAGGGTCTTGATAAGCTTCTTTTACTACTTTGGCAATACCCACTACTTCCATTCCTTCATTTGAATGATAGAAAAGCACGAGGTCGTTTACTTGCATCGCTCTTAAATTATTGCGTGCTTGAAAATTTCGGACGCCATCCCACATCCCTGTGCCTTGTTTAACGAAATCATCCCAAGAATATTTGAAAGGTTCTGATTTTACGAGCCAATAATTCATAATTGTATGGTATTTTTTTTTGTTTTTGTGTTGATTGAAATTATGGTTTACACCCCTTCATTCCTAGCGAGGGACTTAAGTCCCTCGCTAGGAATGAGCAAGGTTACTAAGTGCTTATTGTGGTGACATTAAAACCATGTTCTGTGTGCCACAGAATACGGGTTAGAAAAAATCATTTTCTATTAGCGGGTGACTTAAGTCCTACTGACTACCCATAAGTTTGTAAATTATTAATAATCAGATGATTATCTCTAGCGAGGGACTTAAGTCCCTCGCTAGAGATAAGGGCTTCAACGCTTGGTTTTAAAGACTATTTATGTACATTTAA
>NZ_JAYFUL010000097.1:0-2045 GCF_034928825.1 Arcicella aquatica
GAATAAATCTTTAATTTTGATACCGATGATATTTTTCATTAAAAGGCTGTATTTGTTGCTTAGGAACTACAAATTTCAGCCTTTTTTTATTAATTCTGATTTTTCATCGGGTAGAGTAGACTTCAACTATTGGGGAGATATTAATTTAAAACTAAATGTATTACCAACATTTTTAAATATACCACTTGATTACAGAACAGAAAAGGAGATTAATGAACAAAAAAAGAATTTTGATTAAATACATTTATTATAAAAAAGAGAATAACAAGTAAAAACAATCTATATTCGAACAGACAAGTATTATCTTGAAGGTCGGTATGGTGCTATTCCATTCATTGATAATCTTTCAGAGATAATTACAAAATAGCAAGGACAATAAAAACCAGAAGATAATCTGAATAAATATGATGGAGCTTATCAAATAATTTTTTAAATTTATTTGATTGTTTTGTCCACCCCCTTCCCTGTAAAATTCATGCAAGTCATCTGCCTAGAAGAATCTGCCTTTTATGCTTTAGTAGAGCAGGTTGTTGCACGACGAAACGAATAAAGTAGAAAAGGAAAAATGGATTTCTGATGACCAAGCCATGCAACTCTTGAATATCAAATCAAAAACTACATTACAGAAATTAAGAGACGAAGGGAAAATTAGATTTTCTCAACCGCAAAAGAAAATTATCCTCTACGATAGAGAGTCCATCGACAAATACCTTGAGAGTAACGCTCATAAAATGTTTTAAATATCATAAGATTTGACACTTATAAACGACATTCAGTATTATGGACGAGCAAAAAAATATTGACTTGTATATCAAAGGTTTTAATCAAGGCTATATGATAGCATCATACGAACCAGAGCTTTCAGACAAACTTTCTAAGACGACAGGAGAAAGCTCTTTCATTGCTGGCATTCAAGATGGAAGACAACAATACTTAGATGAAAGATTTGAAGAAAAAATACCATCTTGGTTGAGAAATAATCCTTTAAAAGAAAAAGATAACAAACCCATCAAAAACGAAAAGGACAAAGACTTTGATATTGAACATGAGCGATAACTAGTCTCTATCTTTATCAATATCCAATTTTTTCTTTTCTGCAACGTCCTTTGAGTTTTCAGAAAAGTCTTTAGGCTTTGGTAATTCATACTGAGCCATAAAACTCTCAGGCATATTTTTAGATTGAGGGTCTGATTTCGTTATTCCACTTTTGCTAGGTTCGCTTTCTTTCTCCTTATCAATTATATCTTTTGTATTTTCATCAAAGTCCTTCGTCTGTGGATATTTATATTGAGATATAAAACTTTCAGGTGTATTCTTAGCATGTACATCTGATTTTTCTGTTTCGTTGGGAGCTGGTTCAGCTTCTTTCGATTTATCAGGCGAAAATTGTCTGTAATGAAGACTCTCCATGTAATTAAAGGATGATTTCACGTCTTTTACATCACCTTTAACGTTTTTCATCTGTTGATTATCAAGATTCTTGTATTCATTATCACTGAATTTGTAATCTATCATCTCCCGTATTTTCTCTGCTTGTTTAGGTTCTAAATTGACTAGCTCCTTCTCCAGTTTTTCATTAAAACCCTTTTGTATTCGGTATTTTTCCTGATTTAACCGTGCCACTTTCTGAGCGTTATTTTGACTGTAGTTAGGATTGCTATAGTTTGGGGGACGGAAAGGTTAGCTGAGGACCTCTATCAGGTCTTATGTTCTGTATTTCTAGGTCAATTGCCTCTATCCGAGCCTTAGCCTCTTTAAAAGATTCTTCAAGATGATTTAACTCTTCTGGAAATATTCTTTTTTCCTCTTTTTTGGTTTCCATCCCCTGAAAATTTATCAATTTATATAGGACATTCTAAATTAAGAAAAAAATGAATCTTTTTGTTTTTTTGCTTCTATTCGATTAAAAAAAACATTGAATTAACCATTAGACATTTTGAATACTAATTATTTATATTGTCGTGTGTGCGTGCGAACTTTGTACAAAAAGCTATGACAGCCTACGAAAAAGCTCGCAACAACCCACGGCAATTTAAATCTTTGAC
>NZ_JAYFUL010000098.1:0-1688 GCF_034928825.1 Arcicella aquatica
TAGGCTTTCCTTTATGGTTTTAATTATCTAACAATCAACACGTTATAAATAAAACAACCCCGAAAAAGTGTCAATACTGGCAATTTTCGGGGTTTTTATGTATTTTGTTTCTGCTAGAAAACCTTAAATACAGATGCAATATACACTGTTTGATTTCGATTCTCCAAATTTCTCAAAATGGTACTTATTCAAGAATACAACTGTTCTTGGAAAAATTCACCAAACTATTGATTGGGACTCTCTTGAAAAACTTTTACCCAATAAAACTAAGGTTTGTGGAGCACCTCCTTGGTTGCCAGCCAAAGGCCTTTTCGGGTTGATGTTACTCAAGCATTATACAGGACTTAGTGATGAGAAACTACTTGAAAGTTTTCACACGAACTGGGCAATGCAGATATTCTGTGGCACTTTACTTGCTGATAATGAAAGGATTAAAGACAATGCATTCGTCTCAAGAGTTAGGTCTTACTTGGGAAATCATTTAGATTTGAATCTATTTCAAAGTGTGATGATTAATAATTGGAAAGGCGAGATTCCTGATAAAAATGTCTTGCTGATGGATGCTACTTGTTATGAAGTTTATCTTAGAATTCCTACTGATGTAAAGTTACTTTGGGAAGCTTGTACTTGGCTCTTGGAAAAACGGATTCCAACATTATGTACAAGTAATAAAATCAAATTACCAAGGTCTAAATTCAAAGACCAAAAGATAAAGCAGTTGGCTTACAGTAAACTCAAGAAGAAAACTTATCGGAAGACATACTCTAGAAAGCGTTCACTTTTAAAGCTACTAAATAAAGGTATTTTAACACTTAATGAACTTTTAAAACAAATCACTCTTGAAGAGTTTTCACCAAAAGATGCAGAAGTATTTCAAACCATTAAAGTTATTTATGAACAACAAAAACAACTTTTTGAAATACCTGGAGCAAAGATTAGTGACCGCATAGTAAGCATCTATAAACCCTACATTCGCCCTATTGTTAGAGGGAAAGAAAATAAGCCAGTAGAGTATGGAATAAAAGCACATATTAATCAAGTTGGTGGAATTAACATCATTGAACATACAAGCTACAATGCATTCAATGAGTGTAAAAGACTGAAAGAGAGTGTAGTAAGGCATGAGAAAATGATTGGAGAATGCACTCATGTAGCCGCAGATGGGATTTATCCCACCAATGAGAATCGTACATTTTTAAGAGAACAAGGGATACAACACAACTTTTGTAGAAAAGGTAGAGGAAAAGATGATAAAGAAACTAAGCAAATGAAAGGTATTCTCAATAAAGAGAGGAGTACGCGTCTGGAAGGAAGTTTTGGAACAGAAAAGGAACATTATTTACTTCGCAAAATAAAGGCAAGGAGTCAAAAGACGGAACTCGTATGGTTATTCTTCGGCGTATATACAGCCAATGCTGTCAGGATTAACAATCGAAGGCAAGAAAACATTCAGCAAGCTCAGAAACTAGCAGCCTAACAATAAATATTAGAGGACAATAAATAACCACTTAATGAGCTGGTATGATAAAACGTTGACCAGTTTTTACGAAAATGCGTTCTGGAAAGGTACAAATCAAATAAAATTGTATTTTTCAAATAAATCATCCCAGATGAAAGCAAAAATCCACCCAGAACATGAGTGGATTTTATCGTAAAGTAATATCGAAAAACAATTTTCAAGGGAAGCC
>NZ_JAYFUL010000099.1:0-1439 GCF_034928825.1 Arcicella aquatica
AGACTTTGATTATTCACAAAGCAAATCAATACCCTATTATTCTTCAATTTTTGAGTAAGGTGTCCAGTCCATTTTCTAAAATTATGCCCAAGAGCCATCAAGCCAAACTCGATATTGACTTTGTCCAAACCTCTTAATGTAAAGCGGTTGAATTTATTATTTGATTTCAATTGCCCAAAAACGGCTTCCACTTCAACGGGGCGTTTACTCCGCTTTTCTATTCCTTCTGGACTCAGTAGTAATGCTCTTGCTTTATTTTTTAGTTCGTTGAGTCTATGATTTACTTCTATTCTTCGATTTGTTTTAGCTTGATAACACATTCCTCTAAGTGGACAACCTTGGCAGTTTTTTGCCTGATAAATACTAACCTGTGACTCATAGCCATTACTACTGATGCGTTTAGAATCACAGACTTTCTCCATTCGTTGCCCCATCGTACAGACATAAAAGTCCTTTTCTTGGTTGTAAAACAAGTTTTGTATCCCAAATGGATTATTCTTAAAACTTCTCTTTTGTTCTTTGTGAAAATAATTGAACTTGACAAAGGCTTCAATGCCATTGCGTTCTAACATTTCATAATTCTCCAGACTTCCATAGCCTGAATCCGCTACTACTTGCTTACTTTGTTTATTATATTTTTGCTTAAAACCCTCTAAATGAGCAGATAAAGTGGTCGTGTCATTGGGTTTCTGATGAATGCTAAAATGGGTAATATATTGATTCTCCGTTGATATTTGGGGATTATAGGCAGGTTTTAATTGCCCATTTCTCATGTGGTCTTCTTTCATCCGCATGAAAGTAGCATCCTCATCGGTTTTACTGAAACTATTCCTATCACCCAAGGTTTGAAGCTGTTGCTCATATTTCTCCAAACGAGGAAGATGCTCCTCTTCAAGCTTTTGAAGCTGTTTTTGAGTGGATTTAGATGATTCTTTTAACTTTTGGTTTATCTCTCCAAGTTTCTGTTTTAGTAGATTAGAATCAACTTTTTGTGGAACTTCCTGTTGATTGGCTTCTTGATTATCCTGTTGGATTTGCTGGTCAATATCTCCCAACACTTTTTTTATCTTCTCCTCCAGTTTAGCCTTATTCTTTTCCACCGAACCACGCCATACAAAAGTATATTTATTGGCAGCCGACTCAATTTTTGTGCCGTCAATATACTGTATATCAAGACTTAATACTTGTAACTCTTGAAGCATTTTAACAACCTCTGCAAATAAATCATGAATATGGTGTTTGAGTTTTTGTCCCCTAAAATTGTTAATCGTTCGAAAATCAGGTGTAGAATTGCCAGAAATCCACATAAAGTGTATGTTTTCATTAAGGGATTTGGCAATCTTGCGACAGGAATAAATATTACTTAAATAACTGTAAAACAGCACTTTTAGCATCATTCTGGGAGCAAAAGCGGTAGTGCCACCTCCTTTGTATTCAGC
>NZ_JAYFUL010000100.1:0-1435 GCF_034928825.1 Arcicella aquatica
AAGTCCTACTGATTACCCATAAGTATTGATGTTATATATTTCTTTAATAGTTTGAAATTTTTGGAATCCTCTCCACAGTGTAACACATCCCAAGGGTCTGTTTTTCTGTAAAAGACTTCCTCCTATCATGGCTATCAAACGAGCAAAGTCTATTAATTTAGGCGCTGCTTGTTTGATAATCTTATTGTTTTTTATGACCGTAAGGTATTGATAAGCTAACTCATAATCCTGTTTATCAAAACCTACTTTGGCTATACTCTCTTCTGGGTTACTACGAATATCATAACATAAAGTGCAGACTTTCAAGGCTATCCACGATTGAAGGATAATAGCCTTTTTAAGTGCCTCTTCATGCTCAATTTGTAAATCTTCTATTTTGCGTCCTTGCTTTAAGACATAATGGAAACGTTCTATACCCCATCGGTGAGCATAATAACCAATCATCTTGCGTGCTGTCTGAGCATCTTCTACTGCTTGACTACATAGCAAACGCCAACTAATAGGCTCTTGTCCTTGAGGTGGATTTTCTTCTTTAGTTTCTATCACCCACACTCTAGCAGAAAGCTTAGCACCATTCTTGCGATAAGGTGCATTACTGACAAAAGGACTGTAGCGTACCCATAAACGAGCCATTCGCTTGTGCCCTTGTCTATCTATAAGTTCTTGCTCATAACAAAAATCTGCAGGCTGTCTCTGTAAAACATCTAACAATGTACCTTGATTATCGGCAGATTGACGATTGTTACAACTGCGAATAATATAATGAATATGTTCATAGCGTTGAGCACATAATAATTCACTAACATCGCCTTCTCTATCAGAGATGCTATAAATAGTCTTATCACTTTGGCTAGCGAAATGCTCTTGTAACTTCATGAAATTACTTAGCCAGCGATAACTCTCTTTATCTGCTATATTAGCATATTTACGCTTAAGCCCTTGCCCTAAACTTTCAGCACTACGACTGTGAAAATCTTGTGAAAAGATACCTAATACCACTCCTTGTTGGTTCATTAACAGTTGATTATGCAAATACATGCCCTTGCGATTAGCATATTCCATACAGCCTAAATTAGCTGAACTCCGATTAGTGGTATAGTCTAATTCTGTGGTGTCTTGAGGGGCTAGGATTACTTTACAATCGGCCACTAAGTCATCACTATAAGAACGAAAAATAGCAACTAAATCATCATTTTGCACCTTCTTATTATTTATAAAACGGTAGTAAGCTTTGGTAGCTCCTCGATTGCAAAGCATCAAAGGCATACTAGCATCTCCTATCATAAATTGTGTACATAGCTTGGACAAACGTTTATTTAAACGATAATCTCCCAAATTGTGAACAGATATTTTTTTTCTATACCTAAAAACATTTCCATGCTACAAGTTCTTAATTTTTTTTATCTTATCTAAAAGATGTGGGTAATCAGTAGGA
>NZ_JAYFUL010000101.1:0-1401 GCF_034928825.1 Arcicella aquatica
TGTGCTTGCCTAAAATAGGTTGACAGATTTATTATCCTGTTTAATTTACTTAAAATTGTAATATAGTTTGATTTGGGTCTGTTTTTTTTGTTCCATCGGATGTCCAAATGTTTAATTTAGGTCTTTCCTCGACCTCAAGTTCTTTGATGTATTGTTCAAACGAGTTAGGCGTTCTTTTATGTAAAGAGCTATGTGGTCGTTTATTATTATAAGTGTCGATTGCTTTTTTGACGTTATTTTTTAACTCCTCAAAGCTTGCACTATTCCAATATCTAAGATATTGATTTTTAATAGTTCCATTTACTCTTTCAATGTGTGCATTTTCATAAACCTCATTACACATACTTATCGCTATGTTAGCATTCTTGAGTAAAGAGACATAGTCATCACTAATGTATTGTCCACCTCTGTCAGAATGGTGAACAAGTTCTGTGTACTTTTTCTTTTTACGAGTATGGAAAGCCATTTCAAGAGCATTACAATTGTTTTCTGCTCTCATATTGTCAGATGTGGAATAGCCTATTATTTTTCGAGAATAAACATCTATAATCATGACGATATAGTAAAATTTATCAGCGATGCTATAATAAGTAATATCACTTGTCCATAACTGGTTAATATCATTGAGTTGTTTATCAACTAACAGGTTTTTGTAACGACTAAATGGGCTTGAAAAAGTGGTTCTGATTTGGTTTTTGTAGGTAATCAATCTAAAACCATAGCTAAGTCCAATACTAATGAAGGCATCACGCCCTAATCCATTGGGTTTAAGAATGTCGTAAATCACTCTTAAACCCATGCCAGGATGTATTTCCCTTATTTGCATAATTAAACCGACAACCAAGTACTCTAATGAAGCCCAGTTCTTTTCTCTGATAAGTCGCTGATGATGAGCTTGTCTTGAGATATCACAAAGCTTGAATAAATCACTCATTGGATAGTGACGAGTATGTATCCGAAAATATTCTAAAGTTTGACATTGAAGTTTTTTTTAAAATCAATATCATATTCTTTCGATGCCAACTCTACTAGCTTTTCAAGATAGTCTAATTGCATTTGTTTTTGACCTAAGCGACGTTCAAGTTCAGCGACCTGAGTTAATAAGTTCGCAGTTTTCTGTGCTTCACTTTCTTGTTGTACAACCATAGTTGTGCCTTGTTTATGTTGTGGAGAATATTTGTAAATCCAACGATAAACCGTATAAGGAGCTACTTCCCACAATTTACTAAAAGAACGCACAGTATAAAGTCCAGCAGTTAACTCTTTAACTTTTTCTCGTTTGAATGATTCACTAAAAATACGTCGTTGACGAATTTTTAAACTTGTACTTTTTTTAGAATCTGATTTCGATTTGCTCATAAATAAGTTGAAATTTATGTCAACCTATTTTAGGCAAGCACA
>NZ_JAYFUL010000102.1:0-1215 GCF_034928825.1 Arcicella aquatica
TACTCTACCCGATGAAAATTTACAATTAATAAAAAAAGGCTGAATTTTGTAGTTCCTAAGCAACAAAAAACAGCCTTTTAATGAAAAGTTTCATCAGTAGCGAAATTAAAAAATTACTTTCAAAAATCCCATTAGCGAAGAATTTAGCAAGAAAAAGATTCATTTCAGAGTTCACATTTGGTGTCATCAAAAGTAGAAATGTTCAATTTAAAGAGGTTGGCTTACATTTTACAACTGACTCGAAAGTTGAATCAAATGAGCGAAGAATTCAAGCATTTTTTAAAGACTTCGATTTTGACTATCAGCAAGTGGCTATTCTATTAGTAATGTTTTTACCAAAAGGTAAATTGAGCTTGTCAATTGATAGAACAGATCGGACCGCCGATGCGGTGGGATTTTGGTACTTATCAATGTAATATTCTAATGATTGTAGCTCGACATGATGAAATAGGCATACCTCTGTTTTGGGATCTATTAGATAATAGAAGTGGTAACAGTAAGGCCGAAAATAGAAAAGAGTTGCTTGGTAAAGTAATTTCTCTGATAGGAGTTGATAGAATTTCTATTGTTGTTGGAGATAGAGAATTTATTGGACATGAATGGTTTAAGTATTTAAAAGACAATAATATATCATTCTGCCTGCGAATTCCTAAAAGCCATCTAATAACTTTAAAAAATACGATGGTTTATTCTGTGAACGAGCTTTTATCAACCCAAACAGAGCGCTATTATCAAGATTGTATGATAGATGGTATTTGGTGTAACATAATGTTAAAAAAGCTTCATGATGGTGATTTCCTAATATTGGCAGGTAATCTACCCGCTAAACAATTAGGAGGCTTCTATCGAAGAAGATGGTCAATTGAAGTCTTTTTTCAGGCAGTTAAAGGCAGAGGCTTCAACTTAGAAAATACCCATCTAAAATCAAGTGATAAAATTAAAAAGCTTTTAGTTTTTGTCAGTATAGCGGTAGGAATATGTATAAATATTGGTAAGCACTATCACAAAAAAGTTCAAAAAATTAAAACTAAAAAACATGGTTATAAATCCAATAGCTTTTTCCGAAAAGGGCTTGATATTTTAAGAGAAGGTTTCAGAAATACAAATCAAGGGTTTTCAAAAATATGGAGAGAACTTTTAAATATATTAACTCGATGGATTCAAATACAACTAACTCAGTATCAATATATAACAAAAATCATCGGGTAGAGTAAT
>NZ_JAYFUL010000103.1:0-1196 GCF_034928825.1 Arcicella aquatica
TACTCTACCCGATGTTTTTTATTAAATATTGATAATGAGATAGTTGTATTTGAATCCACCGAGTAAATATATTCAAAAGCTCTTCCCAGATTTTCAAAAATCCTTGATTGATGTTTCTAAACCCTTCTCTCAAAATATCAAGTCCCTTTCGGAAAAAGCTATTGGATTTATACCCATGCTTTTTAGTTTTAATATTTTGTATTTTTGTGTGATGATATTTTCCAATATTTACACATATTCCAACAGCTATACTGACAAAAACTAAGAGTTTTTTGATTTTGTCACTTGATTTTAGATGTGTATTTTCCAAGTTAAATCCACGTCCTTTGACAGTTTGAAAAAAGACTTCTATCGACCATCTTTTTCGATAAAGTCTTCCTAATTGTTTAGCGGGAAGATTTCCTGCCAAAATCAGAAAATCGCCATCCGGCAACTTTTTTAGCATTATATTACACCAAACACCATCTATCATACAATCTTGATAATAACGCTCAGTTTGAGTTGATAAGAGTACAAATACTGAGTAAGTATCAGTATTTCTCAAAGTTATTAAATGGCTCTTTGGCATTCGCATGCAAAATGGTATATTGTTATTTTTCAAGTATTTAATCCATTGATGCCCAATAAACTCTCGGTCTCCAACAATAACTAAAATCCTATCAACTCCTATTAACGAAATCACTTTTCCTATCAGTTCTTTCCTATTATCAATATTACTATTACCACTTCTGTTATCTAATAAATCCCAATAAATAGGAATCCCAACTCCATCATGGCGAGCAACTATCATAAGAATATTGCACTGATATTTACCAAAATCCCATTCAGTTCTATCTATCGAGAGGCTTAATTTACCTTTGGGTAAAAACATAATTAATAAGATAGCAACTTGTTGATAATCAAAGTTAAAATCTTTAAAAAATGCTTGAATTCTTCGCTCATTTGATTCAACTTTTGAGTCGGTTGTAAAATGTAGACCAACCTCTTTAAATTGTACATTTCTACTTTTTATAACTCCAAGGGTAAAGTCTGATATAAATTTTTGTCTGGCTAAATTCTTTGCTAAAGGAATTTTTGAGAATAAATCTTTAATTTTGATACCGATGATATTTTTCATTAAAAGGCTGTATTTGTTGCTTAGGAACTACAAATTTCAGCCTTTTTTTATTAATTCTGATTTTTCATCGGGTAGAGTA
>NZ_JAYFUL010000104.1:0-1180 GCF_034928825.1 Arcicella aquatica
AGCAGGGCTGTTAAGTTCTAATATTGGAACATAGTTCTTTGAAATTTTGACCAAATATTATTTGGGCGTACTTAATAGAATCATTGACATTTTGTCTGAGATAATTAAGTGAAATAGCATTAAATATTGCCATATTCACGGCTATATTTTGATGCTTAATTCTATTGTTATCTTCTTGATAATTGACATCTTTTACCCAATGTAAGCGATTCTCAATACCCCAATGTTTTCTGATTCCCTCAGAAAACTCTTTTGCTGAAAGCCATAAGTCACTTATACGATATGACAAACTCTGAGTAAGATGTTCTTTCTGAGCTTGTTGTGTATGTTTTTTTCCTTTTTGAGTAACTTGCTTTTGTATCAAAATAAAAGATTTTAATTGCTTCCATTGTTGTTGGATGCTTTGATTTTCTAATTTATAAACCTTAATAATCCATTGAGTGAGTCTACCGTGAGTTTGCTCTGTAACTTGATAAATGTCCTCAAAGGCATTTTCACAACTATAAGCTTGAAGATATTTAAAAAGAGCTTGCTGGTTTGCTTTGACTTGTAAAACATAGTGATTACCTGAATCAACAATAGCATTTACTGTTTTTTTTGAGTGTGTAAGGCATCCAATGTAAGAATTACTCCTTTATCTTGTAAAGAGGGTAATAAGCTTCTTACAATTTCTGCTTCACTGATTTTCTTATTACGAAAATCAGCAATACAATAAGTTAATCCAGTCTTTTGAACATAAATACTAACAATAGAACAAAAATCTTGATAACTTTCTGTATAATCACTCAAGGTAGATTTTAAAGATTTTCCGTCAGCACTTACCCAGTCTAAAGGTGATAAATCTTGATGAGAACACCATTCATTAAAACGTTGTTTGACTAGGTCTTTATCTAAAGCAAGTAATAGTTGCCGTAAAGTTACATGACTAGGTACTCCATGTTTTAGTCCGAAAATATCAGTAAAATAGGCTTCATTAGCTTTGGCAAACTTATGAAGCGAACGATAGCCGATATAGCCACAAGAAATCCCTAAAAAGATAATCCAAAGCATACTCTCAAACGGATAGCGTTGACCTTGACCTCTACGAGGGTCAGAAAGGCTTTTAAAAAAATCATTAAGCTCCATTACAAAATATTATTTGGTCAAAATTAATAAAATCCCAGAACTTAACAGCCCTGCT
>NZ_JAYFUL010000105.1:0-1051 GCF_034928825.1 Arcicella aquatica
GATAGCGTTGACCTTGACCTCTACGAGGGTCAGAAAGGCTTTTAAAAAAATCATTAAGCTCCATTACAAAATATTATTTGGTCAAAATTAATAAAATCCCAGAACTTAACAGCCCTGCTTCAGAGAGGGGAGCTTTAAGAACCAGAGTCTGCTCCCCTTCTCTGAAGGAGAAGGGGCTGGGGGATGAGGTTGTTAACTGTTGATTATCAATTATTTATCAACTTGTAAGTAATCAGTAGAACTTAAGTCCCTCGCTAGGAATAGAGTCGTTTCTTTTTTAAAATAGCATAGTTGTACAAGAAACCTAAAATTGTAAATTTGTAAAAATTTAAATGTGCCTTATGAGTGTTAGCTATAGAGATTTTGTGATAAAAAGCCTTGTAACAATAGGCTTGGGTTTATTCATCGTTTTGATTGACACCTACGAATTTCTAAAAGATAGTGGCACTCAGTGGATAATTGTCGGTTTGGCATTCTTGAAAATAGCCTTTATTGTATGGCAAAGCTCAAGAATGATTTTGGAAGTTACCGTAAAAGATGCCCCCTTTTATCGTTTCTTAGAGTTCGTTATCATCAATGTGCTATTGGTTACGTTTTCATTTGCAGTTGATTATTTCTGTCTCTATCATGTTAATCCTGAATGCTTTTCGGGTGTTCCTGAAAAGTTATCCATCCCTGAAACACTTTTTGAATGCTTGTATTTTAGTGTGTTGAATTTTACCAATTTTGGTTATGGAGAAATTTTGCCACAAATCATTCCTGCTAAAGTATTGGTGATGCTGGAAGACCTACTGTCGTTTTTTACCATTATCATTGTTCTCTCAGATTTTGTCAGTCTAAAAGAATCTCTCTTGGCATCCGATTTATTACAAAATAAATTACCCAAGAAAAAAGAGGGAGAAGAGGAATAGGTAAGGAAACTATCTATAAATCGTGTTCTGTGTGTCACCATAGCCGTCAGGGTATTGATTTTAAGACTTGTAAAGGGCTTTTCTTTATTTGTATTTTATTTTTCATTTTATGTTCTTTTATGGCAAAAATGTGCCAATGT
>NZ_JAYFUL010000106.1:0-1016 GCF_034928825.1 Arcicella aquatica
TGAATTGGTTTGTTAAGTTATACCCATTCACGTCTTACATTTATTAATTTTGTGTTATGAAAATACATACCAACGCAAGCTTAACACCTAAGCAAAGACAAATGATTAAAGATTTATATTCAACAGATAAATTTACACAGGAGCATTTAGCCAATCAATTCAATGTTACTCGTAAAACGATTAGCAAATGGCTAAGCCGTGCAACTGTTTTAGATGCTATTTGCACTCGTAAGTCAGTCATCAGCCGTATTACTCCTGAGTTTGAGGCAGATGTCAAATCTTATCGAGAGAACTTGATTACGAGCCATCATGGTAAAGTGAGAATTGCTTTTGAGTTAAGTGGTAAACACACTTGTAGTAATCCAAGTAATGTTTATAGAGTCTTAAAACGTCTTCAACTTAACCAAGCCAAACCTATTAAAGTACAAGTAGCCCAAAAACTTCCCGTGGGCAAACATCGCACTCAAATGGACATACAAACCTTACCAGCAATCAAGGGCAATGAGGGCTACGAGTATAAAATATCCATTATTCATCTATCAACCAGAATTAAATACTCTGAGATTCATCGCAACGGCGAACCGTGATAATTTTGAGAGCAAAACTATTGCCAAAGTATATGAGAGGTCATTAGAAAACCTCCCCCCTTTTTTATAACTTTTACAGATAATGCAATGTGTTTTACCATGAAATACGCTCATCATTCAACCTACAAAACGACATTTACAAAAACCGTTGAACAAGGTGAACGAATTCATGCTCTTATTCCGAAAGGGAAACCTTGGAAAAATGGATTTATTGAAAGGTCTAATCGAACAGATAAAGATAACTTGTTTAACAAAATTCAGTTTGTCGATTCAGAAGACCGAAAATATCAGCTTAAATTATGGGAAATGGAATATAATTTCCAACGACCACATCAGGGTATTGATAACTTAACGCCAATTCAAAAAGCACAAAAACAACATCCAATTTGGACGAAGTTTGCTCTGGGTATAACTTAACAAACCAATTCA
>NZ_JAYFUL010000107.1:0-983 GCF_034928825.1 Arcicella aquatica
CTAACAATAGGGCGTATGTAAGGTTTGAAAATGCTTACTATTTGGTCACTAATCTTTGCTCCAGGTACTTCAAAAAGATATTTTTGTTGCTCATAAATAACTTTAATCGTTTGAAATACTGTTGTATCTTTTTCTGAAAATCCCCTAGATTTAACCTTCCCTAAGAGTTCATTTAGTGTTAAAATACCTTTATTTAGTAGCTTTAAAAGTGAACGCTTCCTAGAATATGTCTTTCGATAAATCTTCTTCCTAAGTTTGCTGTAAGTTAACTGTTTTATCTTTTGTTCTTTGAATTTAGACCTTGGTATCTTGATTTTATTGCTTGTACACAATGCTGGAATCTGTTTCTCCCAGAGCCAAGTACAAGCTTCCCAAAGTAGTTTAACATGAGTAGGAATACGTAGATAAACTTCATAGCAGGTAGCATCCATCAGTAACACATTTTTATCAGGAATTTCAGCTTTCCAGCTATTAATCATCACACTTTGGAATAGATTCAAATCTAAATATTCTCCCAAATAAGACCTTACCCTTGAGACAAAAGCATTATCTTTAATACTTTCATTATCAGCAAGTAAAGTACCACAGAACATTTGCATTGCCCAATTCGTGTGAAATTGCTCTAATAATTTTTCATCGCTTAAACCAGTATAATGTTTTAAGAACATCATACCAAAAAGTCCTTTGGCAGGAAGCCATGAAGGTGCTCCAGAAACCTTAGTCTTCTGGGGTAAAAGCTTTTCAAGAGAATCCCAATCAATGGTTTGGTGAATTTTCCCGAGAACCGTAGTATTCTTGAATAAATACCATTTATTGAAATTTGGAGAATCTAGCTCAAACAGTGTATATTGCATCTGTATTATATTTTTTAGCAGAAACAAAATACAGAAAAACCCTGAAAATTGCCAATATTGACACTTTTTCGGGGTTATTTTATTTATAATGTATTGATAATCAAATAATTATATTACTAAAGGGAAGCC
>NZ_JAYFUL010000108.1:0-941 GCF_034928825.1 Arcicella aquatica
CGTGCGAACTTTGTACAAAAAGCTATGACAGCCTACGAAAAAGCTCGCAACAACCCACGGCAATTTAAATCTTTGACCTCTCTAAGTATTGAGAAGTTTGATATACTTTTACCCACTTTTGAATCTAAATGGGAGACTTTTATTGAAAAATATAACCTTGATGGAACAATCAGATTAAGAAAGTATGTTCCCAAAAATGACAAACAATTACCTACCGTGGGCGATAAATTATTCTTTTTACTGTTCTACAAAAAGACCCATTCCTTACAAGAAGTAATGGCTTTTCAGTTTGATTTAGAAGTGTCAATGGTCAATAAATGGATTCATATTCTGACTCCAATTTTGAACAAATCTCTTGAAAAATATATTCCAAAAGCCAATATCGAAGACGTTGATTTTCAGATGGATGAGACATATATTATTGATGGAACAGAGCGTCCAATTCAACCAGATACCTATGACCAAGAAACATTTTACAGTGGTAAAAAAAAACTCATACACTTAAAAATGCTTTAATCGTCTCAACCTTAGGTTTAATCATGTGGTTAGGAGAAACTCATGTTGGCAAAGTACACGATAAACTAATGGTTGAATCGCTAAATTTTTTGACTCAAATTACTGTATTGGCAGATTTAGGATTCAAGGGTTGGTCTCCTCAAAATGTAACCTTGATTCTACCTCATAAAAAACCACGTAACACCAAAACTCAAAAGAGAGACTTGACTCAAGACCAGAAAGATTTCAATAAAGAACTTTCCAAAAAGAGAGTCAAAGTTGAAAATATTTTGGCTCACATAAAGATTTTACGAATAGTTAAGGATAAAAATCGTAATTACAGATTCGGATTCAGAGAAAATCTTATGAAAACAGCTTGTGGACTTTACAATTTCAGGAAAATAGCCTAATAAATTGTACGAAAACAAGATTATATATGTTAAAAA
>NZ_JAYFUL010000109.1:0-924 GCF_034928825.1 Arcicella aquatica
TTAATGTAAGTTGCGTAGTGTTAAAACTGTCTATCGAGTATATACATGATAATAAAGCAAAGAATTTTCAATAAAAACCCTTTTGCAGTGACAGCATGAATCTTTTTAGGGAGTTTTGCTGTAATATCTGCAAAAGTATTCTCAATTGTTTTTCTATAATATCGATTTTCAAGTTCTTCTGCCCAAGTATTTTTTATCACAGAGTTCTTTTTGGTAGCCACTTTAAGCCTTATTTGGTTGAATTCTAATAATAATTCTTTATGCTGTTGATTTATATAGGCTGCATCTCCATATAAGTCTCCGTTTTTAGGAAGATTTATATCCATCATTTGGAAAGAAGTATTGTCATGAACACTCCCCGCTGTTATCATACACTCAACAGGGATACCTTTTCCAGTAGTAATGAGATGAACTTTAAACCCATAAAAATATTCTCTTTTAGAGGTGTTGTACCCTCTAAATTCTTGTCCTTTAATCAATTTTGTTCGACAAATACGTATATTTTTACAAACAGAGACTGGAAAAGAATCAATAAGATAAACACTTTCTAAGTTAAGTTTTTTAAAGATTACCCCCAAAGTAGAGAATAATTCGGCTATTAGCTCTGTTAAACTATGTAAAATTCTGTTAAAGTTACTTTTGTCAGGAATTGAAAAACCGTAATGACTTTCTAAATAACCACAGGCTGACATTTGATTACCATAAAAGTATTTAGCTGATAGAATAACGGTTGTTATTACCTGAGAGTTACTCAGTTTACGGCGTTTATCTATGGGGTTATTATCAATTTTTAGTAATAAATCATCTATAAAACAATAAATTGCAATCGTAAAATCTTTCATTGAGGATAAATTGAGTTGGCAAACCAAATTTAAGCCAATATTGAAAGGTTTTACTTTTTATAATACTACGCAACTTACATTA
>NZ_JAYFUL010000110.1:0-923 GCF_034928825.1 Arcicella aquatica
TTTTTTAGCAGAAACAAAATACAGAAAAACCCTGAAAATTGCCAATATTGACACTTTTTCGGGGTTATTTTATTTATAATGTATTGATAATCAAATAATTATATTACTAAAGGGAAGCCTATTTTGGATTAAAATTCTTCTTTGTTCATGATTGATGCCGAACCTTCAGTGGTTTTCTTTCCAGTTTGTACATCAAAAATTTCTGTTGAAATTTCTCCTATGTGTTTATCAGCATTAATAGCTGTTACAGTGAATACTGCTTCGTACTCATTATCCACAAACATTGGGCGTTTGTACTCTGAACTCTGCTTTAAATAAACACTTCCAAAGCCAGGAAATTCTGTTCCCATGATTTTTGAAAAAACGCTTGAGGCAAGTGCTCCATGTATAATTGGGCGTTTGAATGAAGTAGTTGCTGCAAATTCAGCATCCAAGTGAAGAGGATTATTATCACCTGATACTTTTGCAAATAAAATTACATCCTCTTGGGTAAATGAAAATTTATGACGGTAAACCGTTCCGAGTTGAATCATTGTTTAATAAATCTTAATCTTTATGACTGTACTTAAATAAAGAAGCTGTTTAAACTTTCCGTTTCTGAGGTGAAAGTATTGTATTTTTGGAACAAGCTATTCTAAAAGACTTAGTTTAACCCGAAAAGGAAAGTTTAAACAGCTTCAAAGGCAAAATTACGACAAATTATCTCCAATATTAAATGTTGGGTTATTTGAATAGGTAATCACGTATAGAAATAGTGATTGGTAATTGGTGATTAGTAAATAGTAATTGGTAAATAGTGATTGGTTGTGCTTGCCTAAAATAGGTTGACAGATTTATTATCCTGTTTAATTTACTTAAAATTGTAATATAGTTTGATTTGGGTCTGTTTTTTTTGTTCCATCGGATGTCCAAATGTTTAATTT
>NZ_JAYFUL010000111.1:0-721 GCF_034928825.1 Arcicella aquatica
AATGGATTAGGTCGTGATGCCTTTATTAGTATCGGACTTAGCTATGGATTTAGATTGATTACTTACAAAAATCAAATTAGAACCACTTTTTCAAGTCCATTTAGTCGTTACAAAAACCTGTTAGTTGATAAACAGCTCAATAATATTGACCAGTTGTGGACAAGTGATATTACTTATTATAACATCGCTGATAAATTTTACTATATCGTCATGATTATAGATGTTTATTCTCGAAAAATAATAGGCTATTCCACAGCTGATAATATGAGAGCAGAAAACAATTGTCATGCTCTTGAAATGGCTTTTTCAACTCGTAAAAAGAAGAAGTTTACAAACCTCATCCACCATTCTGACAGAGGTGGACAATACATTAGTGATGACTATGTCACTTTACTCAAAAATGCTCACATAGCGATAAGTATGTGTAATGAGGTACATGAAAATAGCCATATTGAAAGAGTGAATGGAACTATTAAAAATCAATATCTAAGATATTGGGAAAGTACAAGCCTTGAGGAGTTAAAAACTAACGTCAAAAAGGCTATCGATACTTACAACAATAAACGACCACATAGTTCTTTAGATAAAAGAACGCCAGACTCGTTTGAACAATACATCAAAGAACTTGAGGTCCATAAAAGACCTAAATTAAACATTTGGACATCCGATGGAACAAAAAAAACAGACCCAAATCAAACTATATTACAATTTTAAGTACATT
>NZ_JAYFUL010000112.1:0-711 GCF_034928825.1 Arcicella aquatica
CTATTGTTAGGGGAAAAGAGAATAAGCCAGTGGAGTATGGAATAAAAGCTCATATCAATCAAGTTGGGGGAATTAACATCATTGAGTATGCAAGTTACAATGCTTTCAATGAATGTAAAAGGCTCAAAGAGAGTGTACTAAGGCATGAGACAATGATTGGAGAATGTACTCATATAGCTGCGGATGGAATTTATCCAACCAATGAGAATCGTACTCTTTTAAGAGAAAAAAGTATTCAACATAACTTCTGTAGAAAAGGTAGAGGTAAAGATGATAAAGCCACAAAGCAAATGAAAGGCATCCTCAATAAAGAGAGGAGTACACGTTTAGAGGGTAGTTTTGGTACAGAAAAAGAACATTATTTACTTCGTAAAATAAAGGCAAGGAGTCAAAAGACGGAACTCATCTGGCTACACTTCGGCGTATATACAGCCAATGTGGTTAGGATTAGCAACCGAAGACAAGAAAACAGTCTACAAGCTCAGAAACTAGCAGCCTAACAATAAATCTTATAGGACAATAAATAACCACTCAACAAGCTGGTAGGATAAATTGTTGACCAGTTTTTAAGGAAAATCAAAATTTATAGTCACAATATGAATAAAATTGTATTTTTCAAATAAATCACCTCAATAAACATGAAAAATCCACCCAAAACATGAGTGGATTCTATTATAAATCAATATCGAAAAATAATTTTCAAGGGAAGCC
>NZ_JAYFUL010000113.1:0-679 GCF_034928825.1 Arcicella aquatica
GGTTGAACAATCCTACATATTTTCGAAGGTCATCATGGTTTTCATGTGTAGTATATTTATCAAGCCACGTTTTTACATGTTGTTTGAGTTGTTCGAATTGGTCTTTATAAGGGTGCATGTGCAAGAGTTCTTGTTTAAGCTTTTTCCAAAGTTTCTCAATAACATTCAACCACGAGGCATAGGTTGGCAAAGGTAATAATTTGATTGGTAAGTTTTTATTGGCGTACTTCTTAGTAGGTTTTAAGTCCTTCCAAGAAGCAGGGACACGATGTTTAAATGGGCAATCTTGTGTTTGTAAAGCTACCAATAGGTCGGGATGATAGTGCATAGGCCAGTTGTCAAGTATGATATAAATTTGCTTGTTGGGATATGTATTGACCAATTCTTGATAAAAACAATAGATAGTAGCAACACTTATTTTGTTTCGGATAAAGTAGTCTACTTTCCCAGTAAGTAAGTTTAAAGCACCCATAACACGCATAGTTTTATTACTCTGCCATCCTTGTTTAGCCAAAGGTTGTTGTTTCCCATAGGCACAACTCACACTAGGATGAGCATAAATGGTGAGTTGGTCAATACATAGAAATACAGCCTTGTCAATATCGGCTGTTTCAAGAGTTGTTCTCATATAAGCAAGTTTAGCTTGATAATCAGCATCTGGGCTGTGGACATAGAGTCT
>NZ_JAYFUL010000114.1:0-612 GCF_034928825.1 Arcicella aquatica
GGTTTAAGAATGTCGTAAATCACTCTTAAACCCATGCCCGGATGTATTTCCCTTATTTGCATAATTAAACCGACAACCAAGTACTCTAATAAAGCCCAGTGCTTTTCTCTGATAAGTCGCTGATGATGAGCCTGTCTTGAAATATCACAAAGCTTGAATAAATCACTCATAGAATAATGACGAGTATGCAACCGAAAATATTCTAAAGTTTGACTTTGAAGTTTTTTTTTATATCTAAGTCATATTCCTTAGATGCTAATTCTACTAGTTTTTCAAGATAATCTAGTTGCATTTGTTTTTGCCCTAAGCGACGTTCAAGTTCGGCTACTTGAGCTAACAATTCAGCAGTCTTTTGTGCTTCACTTTCTTGTTGTACAACCATGACTGTTCCTTTTTTGTATTGTGGAGAATATTTGTAAATCCAACGATAAACCGTATAAGGAGCTACTTCCCACAATTTACTAAAAGAATGCACAGTATAAAGCCCAGCTGTTAACTCTTGAACTTTTTCTCGTTTGAACGATTCACTAAAAATCCGTCGTTGACGAATCTTTAAATTTGTACTTTTTTTAGAATCTGATTTCGATTTGCTCATAAATAAGTTGATTTTTT
>NZ_JAYFUL010000115.1:0-566 GCF_034928825.1 Arcicella aquatica
AACTATCAATCTTTTAAAGAATATTCTCAGGTTGGTGCTTACTTTGTTTCTCGCTTAAAGGCTAATGCAAGTCTATTTGACCCACATACCAACGAGCCTATTTCATTAGTAACTCTTCTGCCTAAAGATGATTCAATAGTTTCCATCGAATGTTATTTAGCTCACCCCAAAACGCATAAAAATAGTATTGCTGTCAGAGTCTGTATTGAAAAAGTACCTGAAACTATTAGCCAGCAACGTTTGGAGAAATTACAAAAAACGGCCAAATGCCAACAATGGGAACTCTCTGAGTTAAGAGTTGAACTTTGTGCTTATAACCTGTTTATCACCAATGCAAATCAAGAACAATTGCCATCAGAACTCATTAGACTATTTTATGGAATTAGATGGCAAATAGAACTAGTTTTTAAGATATGGAAATCTATCTTTGAGATAGACCAAGTAAAACCTATGAGTATATTCCGTTTTGAATGTATGTTATATGGAAGACTCATTCTCATACTGATTAACAATCAGTTACAGGCATTGTTTAAGGCTAAAATAGCCATTGATGACAACTTTGAACT
>NZ_JAYFUL010000116.1:0-557 GCF_034928825.1 Arcicella aquatica
AAATAAAAAAAATCGTAACTTGATACTTTATCTCCGAAAAGTAGTCGAAAGTTACCGTGCTGGATTCGTATCTTCCAAGGAATTAAAGACGGATTTGCACCTGGATTTCAAGCGGGTTCGACAGTTGAACCGCTGGTATTTTAAACATCGAATTCTACCATATTTAAAACCTAAAAGACGAAAGCCCATGAAGCCAGAAATCAACAAAACCAAAGACTTAGAAGCCAAGATAAAATGGCTCGAAAAAGAGAATGAAATGCTCAGGATGAAATCCATCGCTTGGGAAACTTTGGTGGACATCGCCGAAAAGCAATTCGATATTTCTATCAAAAAAAAGTTCGCATCCAAGCCGTTGAAGCATTAAGCAGTCGCTACCCTTTACTGGGTATGAGTTTAATGTGTTCATGGTTTGGGTTTTCTCGTCAAGCTTGGTATGCGGCTATCAAGCAAATGGAGAAGAATGTGTTTGAATTCGACTTGGTTCTCGGAGAAATCAAACGGATTCGTAAGCGTATTCCTGGGATTGGTTCAGGGAAGTTGTATGAGTTAATAAAACC
>NZ_JAYFUL010000117.1:0-529 GCF_034928825.1 Arcicella aquatica
ATTTTTATGCTTGCCCCAGTTTTAGAAGCATCTTTACTTGGATAGAAATTTGATAAAGAAGTCGGTAATTGCCAAGTGCTTGAGTCTCGGAGTAAAATTCGATTAAAAGTAGTCGTTAAACCTTGAGGCTTTTCTTTGACAAACCACTGACTTAATACTTTTTCAAAACAACGTTTTAAAAATGTAACAGCGTGAGTATTATATCTTTCATCAAGTGATTGTTTCTTGAGGTGTATGCCAAAATGCTCCTCAAGCCACAAACACTGGTCTTGCAAACTATTTTTAGGGTAGTTAGACAACTCTAAAGTATTCAATAACAAAAACATACGACCACTTAATTGACTGGTCTTACGAGTAATAAAATTAGTATCATACGAATGCTTTTGAAGAAATTCTTCATCAAAGAGTTCTTCCAAAAGTTGATTAATTTCTAAAAACTCAATTGAGTTTGATATATCTTCTAAATTCATTGTATCAGATTTTGAAGACAAAATTAATAAAATAAATCAATAGCCTGACGGCTATGGTG
>NZ_JAYFUL010000118.1:0-517 GCF_034928825.1 Arcicella aquatica
GAGTCCATTTACTGTGATGTTTGAATAACAAATATCTGCTTCTAGCCAATAATTGTTTGAGTGTATCTCCATTAGAAAGTACTTCAGTTACAAAGGTAGTTTTAGTTTTCTTTGCCTGACTAATGGCTTCATTTTCTTGGTCTAGTGCCTGCCAGCGATATTTAATCCTACATTCTTGTACTGCATCATAAGCTAGTTTTTGTACATGGAAACGGTCAATCACACGGTCTGCCTTGCTAAAACATCGTTTTATGGCCAGTTGCATATTGGCTGCCATATCCATGGTTACCTCCTGAACACTATTACGTAAAGCTTCAGGGATTTGCTTGAGTACAGTAATAATATCTTCGGCTACTGTACCTTTAATCATCGCTACAATAGCTCCTTTACGTCCCTTTGCCTGTTTGTTTGTGACAATAGTGTATAATTCTCCATTAGACAAGGCTGTTTCATCAATACTCAAATGGCTACCTACATTATCACAGAATAGCATCCAATCTTCTGCATGTTCTTTTTG